>NZ_WIVZ01000129.1:0-426 GCF_009600325.1 Pseudomonas sp. FSL R10-2189 | reverse complement strand
CCCCTTGCCATTGGGCTCTTGGGTTAACCGGACTTCCCGCCGTTTCAGGCGCAGGGCCGCTTCTTTGAGCTGGTTGTAGGAAGATTCGATAGGGACACCCGCCATCGTCGCTATGTCCTCCGCCGTCACTGAATACATCACTTCATCGGTGACAGGCTCGCTCCTCTTCACCTGGCTAATACAGGCCAGAACGATCCGCTGTTCCTGAACACTGAGGCGATACGCGGCCTCGACCAGGGCATTGCTTTTGTAAACCATTGGGGGTGAGGCCACGTTCGACATTCCTTGTGTATAAGGGGACACTGTATCTGCGTCCCACAATACAACAAATCCGTCCCTTTACAACAACAAATCCGTCCCTTCTTAACAACAAATCCGTCCCTTAATGGCAACAAATCCGTCCCTTTTTAAACTCTACAGGCCACG
>NZ_WIVZ01000128.1:0-431 GCF_009600325.1 Pseudomonas sp. FSL R10-2189 | reverse complement strand
TCACTGTTGTAGGCGTAGCAGGTTGTGTTCTCCAGCGGGTCGAGGGTTTCGATGATGTTGCCGCGCGGGTCGTAGTCGTATTTCCACAGGCCGCCTTCGGCATCGCGGGTTTTGAAGCGCTGGTCCTGGTCGTCGTAGGCGTGGTGAATGCTGCTGCCGTCCGCGCGGGTGTGTTGCAGCAGGTTGCCGCGCTCGTCGTAGGCGTAGGTATCGGTGCTGCCGTCGGTGTGGATATGGCGGGTGACGTTTTTGGCGGCGTCGCGAAACAGCCATTCTTCGTTGCCGTCGGGGTAAATGATGCGGTAGGTGTAGCCGAGGATGTCGTAGTAGTGCCAGGTCTCTTGGCCCAGGGCATCGGTGACGTAGGTCAGGCGGATGTTGGGGTCCCATTCCAGGCGGGTGTCGTAGCTGCCGTCGTCGGCCCACTCGCG
>NZ_WIVZ01000127.1:0-437 GCF_009600325.1 Pseudomonas sp. FSL R10-2189 | reverse complement strand
CTGACCAGCCACCTGCTGATAAGCAGCACGTTCGAGAGCTACCACAGTAGCGAAATGAAGTTGGCCGAAAAACTGATCTCCACGACTCCCGATCATTCGCTCACCCTGTTCGACAAAGGGTTCTACTCGTTGGGCTTGCTGCACCACTGGCAATCACAAGGTGAGCATCGACACTGGCTGATCCCTTTGAAAAAAGGCACTCAGTACGAGATCGAGCACAAGATTGGGCGCAATGATGCCTTGGTCATGCTGCGGACATCGCCTCAAGCCCGCAAGCAATGGCCAGGCTTACCGCTAGAAATTCGAGCGCGATTATTAAGCAAAACGATCAAGGGAAAGGTTGTAAGCGTGCTGACCTCCATGACCGATCCGCTGCGCTTCCCGTGCGATGAGATCGTCGATCTTTACAGTCAGCGTTGGGAAATCGAACTGGGCTA
>NZ_WIVZ01000126.1:0-452 GCF_009600325.1 Pseudomonas sp. FSL R10-2189 | reverse complement strand
CGCCGTCTTCCACTTGAAAGCCTAGTGTGGTGCATCATCGGCATGGCGTTGTTTCGCCGGATGTCGGCTTGGGATGTCGTGAATCACATGGACATCATGCTGCCGGGCAAGCGGCCTCTGGTAGCGCCCAGTGCTGTTGTCCAAGGGCGGCAACGGCTCGGTAGCGAAGCTGTCCGCGAAGTCTTCACGCTTACCCAGCAGCGGTGGCACGAAGAGACTAAACACCCTCAATGGCTGGGGCTAACGCTACTTGGCGTGGATGGTGTCGTCTGGAGCACCCCGGATACTGCAGAAAACCGTGCGCACTATGGCGGCGCTACAAACCAGCACGGCGATGGCAGTTTTCCTCAAGTTCGAATGGTCTGTCAGATGGAACTGACCAGCCACCTGCTGATAAGCAGCACGTTCGAGAGCTACCACAGTAGCGAAATGAAGTTGGCCGAAAAACTGAT
>NZ_WIVZ01000125.1:0-469 GCF_009600325.1 Pseudomonas sp. FSL R10-2189 | reverse complement strand
CCATGTCGCTGGCTTCAAAGCTGCCTGCCTGACCTTGAAAGGCGATGGCTTCCAGTGCCTGCTGCATTTCCTTGGCGTCAGTGATCTTGGCGTTTTGCCCTAGGGCGTTGATCATCTTCGCCGTTTCCGCACTGCCCGAACCTTGGCCCACCACGAACTTGGCCGCCACCGGCGCGTATTCCAGCGCCTTGGCCAAGTCCATGCCGGCACCCACTAGTTCGTTGACCACGTTGGCCACTTCGTTGCGGGCCAAGCCGGTGTCGCGCGATGTGGAGATGATGGTGCGCGACATCTGTTGTTCTTGCGGGGCATTGGCCACCCCGGCCTTGATCGCGATGTCACGGATGATTGCGTTGTAATCGGCGCTGACTTTGGTCGGGACGGCCAGTGCGGCCACGCCGACAGCGGCCTTGCCAATGCTGCTTTTGACCGTGGCCCGGCCTTGGTTAATTTGCATGTGACCTTTGGC
>NZ_WIVZ01000124.1:0-473 GCF_009600325.1 Pseudomonas sp. FSL R10-2189 | reverse complement strand
AAAATACACCACCGCCATAAGGCCCGCGTTACGGCAGGCACTGCCAAACGTCATACGCATTGCGACACCTTCTTGGCCCGTCCGGGCGGGTTCCTTTCTATTCGTTATGCGCTCCCGTGTTACTAGTAGCAACAACCGGTCTAACGATATTTTCGCGGCTAAAATCCGGCGGCAGCTCGAGCCCGCAATTTCATGACGGTTCGCGCTGAAAGTCCCCTAATGTCCTCGCCATGAAAAACCATGTGCGCCCGATGCGACTTGGTTTCCGCGTCCCAATCATCCAGATCATCGATCAGGAAGGCGTGATTGCCTAGGTACGCTGCCGCCAAGTCAGCGGCCAGGCTGCGGGCGGGTTCGCCTGCCGTTTCGAAAACCCAATCCAGAATGTCACTCATCTGCTCGGCGGGTGTCCGCGGCACAACACCTTTGGCCTGATCCTGGACGAATGCGTTGTAAAGAAGTGCGCCAGCCTC
>NZ_WIVZ01000123.1:0-497 GCF_009600325.1 Pseudomonas sp. FSL R10-2189 | reverse complement strand
AGCCAGGCCCGCCGCCTCGACCGCCACTGGCGCAACGCCCGCACCCTGGCCTCGCACAACCCGGCCATCTACCGCGAGCGTGCGCTGGGCAATTACTACCTCAACGGCATCAGCCCCGGCGCGGCCTGGCGAGCCCTGCATGAGCAGGACAGCGCCCACGGCGCCACCCGCGATGAAGCCAGCGCGGTTTAAGCCCGCCCTCAGGAGTTGCACATGAGCCAGTCCACCCACCCAGGCACCGTTGCCAGTGTGATTCAGGCCGAGCCTTTGTTCGCCGCGCAATCGCGCAGTGCGCGGCGTTGGGCGATACGCCCGGGCCTCTTGCTGGCCGGGTTGTTCGTATTGCTGCTGTTGATCGCGGCCATCCAGCCGGGCTGGCTGGTGGCGGGCGACCCGCTCGACGCCAACTCGCGTCTGGCCTTTAGCGCCCCCAGCAGCCTGTTCTGGCTGGGCGCCGATGAAAACGGCCGCGACATCCTCACCCGGCTGGTCTACGC
>NZ_WIVZ01000122.1:0-502 GCF_009600325.1 Pseudomonas sp. FSL R10-2189 | reverse complement strand
TGGCGAGTGTTACTTCGGTGACTAAACTGGCGGGCCCCTACGTGCCAATAATTAGTCTGCCAGGGAATATTATCGCGGGAACTATTACATTCCTGAAGGTGGGGATGGATGTGAAGGCTGGGCGTGAAGTTAAAAAGGGTGAGCTGTATAGTCTACTGGGTAATGGAGTTGGGGTTGTTGGAACATTTGTTGTTTTGTCCGGTGCGGGGGCTTTTTTTGTTGGGTCTTTAGCTGTAGCTGCTATTGCGACAGGTTTGTTGTCAATTTACCACTCAGATATTTTCGGGAATGTGATGGCTGCTGCTGACGATTTCTTTAGAAATAATAGAGGTGATAGTTATCTTGATTATATGTGCGCGCCAGATATGCGCATCGTAGATCGGAACACGCTAAGAACGGCTTATGCCAATAAGATTTTTTCTTGTGATTGGGTGGCGACGACGGGTGAGTTGTTGCCTTCTTCGGTGGTTGTGAGCAATGAAAGTAATAGTGTCGTGATAGG
>NZ_WIVZ01000121.1:0-504 GCF_009600325.1 Pseudomonas sp. FSL R10-2189 | reverse complement strand
GGTACTCAGGTGGTTGTATTGGGTAGACATGGCAACACCTTACATGAGGTGTTGCACTTGCTCCTTGAGACCGCCCATCCGATTCACTGATCACCCTCATCGGTATTTTGCAGTTTTTAAACTGCCTTTCATGTACTTCTACATCCTGAGCCCTGGCTGGCCCTACGAGGAAACAAGCCCGGCGACGAAACTTGAGGTCGGCGAGCTTGATGTCGGCAAGATTCAAGATGTACCGGGCATTTTGAAGCTCTACATCAAGAGGGGATATGAGGAGTTTTTGAAATCAAAAGCTGCGATGGACGAGGTTAACCAAGAGCAAATTCGACGGGAAGTCGAAAAGAGTGGAGGAAAAATTACTGGGTCGGATAAATCACTGCGCCGATCTGGTCAATAGCATACGGATCCGGAGAGGAAGCTGATCAGGGTTCTAGGCTCTGTACGTAAAGTATTGTCGCAAGCACCGCATAGCGCAGGCCAATGAGACCATCGCCGCAAAACTTGTTG
>NZ_WIVZ01000120.1:0-530 GCF_009600325.1 Pseudomonas sp. FSL R10-2189 | reverse complement strand
TAGCGGGTCAGGCGGTCGTAGAGGTCCCAGGTGAAGCGGGCTTTTTTGCCGTTGTCGAGGCGTTCAAGCAGGTTGCCGCGGGCGTCGTAGGTGTAGTGCTGGCCGACGTAGTCACGCAGCAGGTTATCGAGGAGCTTGGGCGGCGGGTGGTGGATAGGCCGGCGCGGAGCCTTGGGGTCGAGCAGGTTGCTGGCCGGGTCGAAGGCGAAGGTTTCTTCTTTGTACTGGCTGCTGGCTCCGAGTAGGCGGCCGAGCGGGTCGTAACGGTAGTTGATGTCGCCACGGCGGTTGTCGTGCAGGTCGGTCAGTTGCCCTGCATCGTCATAGCGGTAGTTGCGCACCAGCAGGCGCGTGCTTGAGCCGGTAAGGGCTACGGTCTGTTCCTTTAACTGGCCGTTGGGCGTCCAGCTCTGGCGCTGTTGCAGGTTGTTGCCTTGGTGACGGGTGATTTCACGATGCAGGTCGTCGCGCTGGTAGCTGAGCAGTTCGATGTCGTCGACTTTCATCGCCAGCAAGTGGCCGCTGCCGTA
>NZ_WIVZ01000011.1:0-131795 GCF_009600325.1 Pseudomonas sp. FSL R10-2189 | reverse complement strand
GATCCGCGAGTTGCTTGAGCAAGTGCGCCTGCCGGCCGAGCTGGCGACCCGCCGCCCCTTGCAACTGTCGGGCGGCCAGCGGCAACGGGTGGCCATCGCCCGGGCCATTGCCAGCAACCCGAAAGTGATCATTTGTGACGAGCCGGTCTCGGCCCTCGATGTCTCGGTGCAGGCGCAAGTATTGGACCTGCTGGCCGACCTGCAAGCCTCGTTGGGGCTGGCCTACCTGTTTATTTCCCATGACCTGGGGGTGATCCGCCATGTCAGTGACGAAGTGCTGGTGATGCGCCGCGGCCAAGTGGTTGAAAGCGCCCCGGTCGAAGACCTTTTTGAACATCCAAAACACGCTTACACCCAACGCCTCTTGGGCGCAGTACCGCGCTTGCCGGGCGCCGACAGTGAGCTGGTGGTGCCACCGCTGGAAGCGGAAAGCACGGCGTTGCGATTTGACGAATCGCAACTGTGGAAGATCGCTATTTAAGCTTGAACACCTTAAGGAATTGTCATGACTACGTTGTCTCTTGTAACTGAACAGGCCATTGCCACGATCGACACACTGAATGTCCGGGCTGATGAAATATTGCCCACCATTGCAGCGGGGGCCGCACAACGCGAGCGCGATCGCCTGCTGCCGTTTGATGCGGTGGCGCAGATTGCCAAGGCCGGTTTTTTCACCACGCGCATCCCGGTGCGTTATGGCGGCAGCGGCGGTTCGGTCAAGGATGTGATCCGTTTATTGATCCGCATTGCCGCCGCCGATTCCAACGTCGCCCAGGCGTTGCGCCCGGGATTCGGCTTTGTCGAAGGCTTGCTGGCGTCATCCAGCGAACAGGCCGAAACCGAGCGCGAGCGCTGGTTTGCCCGCTACCTGGACGGCATCGTAGTGGGCAATGCCGGCTGGGAAGTGGGCGGCGCCAACGGCTCGATCAGCGCGCGGATCGTGCGCGACGGCGACCACTACCGGGCCACTGGCAGCAAGTATTACAGCACCGGCTCGCTGTACGCCGACTGGGTCAGCGCGGTGGCGTTGGACGAAGAGGATCAACCGGTTTCGTTTATCCTGCCGCGCAACCGCAAGGGGCTGGAGTTGCTCGACGATTTTGACGCGATGGGCCAGCGCCTGACCGCCAGTGGCACCACGCGCCTGAACAACGTGCAAGTACTGGCTGACGAAATCCGTACACGGACGGTAGAAGAGGGCAAGCGCACAATTGTCACGCCGTTTTTGCAATTGTTCCTGGCGGCGGTTCAGGCGGGCATTGCACGCAACGCCTTGAACGACGCGGTTGCGTTTGCCAACGAACATGCCCGGCCCATCAAGCACAGCAGCGCCAGCCGCTCGGTGGACGACCCTTATGTTGAATTGAGCGTCGGTGACATCTCGGCCCGCGCCTTCACCGCTGAAGCAGTGGTGTTGCACGCGGCAGAATCCATTGACCGGGCATGGGCGGGCGACCTCGATCCGCACTTGGTCGACCAGGCCGCTGTCGATGTGGCACAGGCGCAATACATTGCTGCCGAGTCGGCGCTCAAGGCAGCCGAGCTGGTGTTCGACGTGGGCGGCGCCTCGACCACGGGGCGCGGGCACAACCTGGACCGTCACTGGCGCAATGCGCGCACGGTGGCCAACCACAACCCACGCCACTGGAAAGCCTCCGCCGTCGGCTCCTGGCAACTGAAAGGCACGCCGCCACCGACCTCCGGGTTGTTTTAATACACGCTGTAGCCGTTGCCTCGCGGGTCGAAAAGATCGCGAGGCAAGCTCACTCTTACCAAACACAAAACAAGTGATTGACACTAAAGGCCCTGTAGGAGCGAGCTTGCTCGCGATCTTTTGATCTTGATCTGGCTTGTGATCTTGATCCAAGAGGCCCGGCGTAAGGCCGGAACCCTAAGTGGTCGTTGCCGCAGCAATGGATATGTACTTAAGAATACCGAGGTGGATGGTTTCACGGCTGCACGCAGCCGATCGCAGCCTTCGTACCTCGTCAGCGACTACAGTGGCCTGTCTGCTGCGCGACTGGGCGGCCCCTCCTACACTTAGCATTCAGCCTTCCTACTCGATATTCGCCTAAAGCTGAGACAGTCATAGACCCAGCCTACATCCAGCCCCAATGCCGTGATTGCACACTTGCGCACCGATAAACCCTGACGTTTTGTTACATCAGGGCGACCGCAGCGCAAGGAGTCGCGGATGTCACGCTCGCAGCCTCAGTTTCGTTTCAGCCTGACCATTGACGGCTTTGCTGATGACCTTCAAGTCTTGTCATTCAAAGGTGATGAGGCCATCAGCACGCCTTATGCCTTCGAACTGGTGCTGGTCAGTCCGCGTGCCGATCTGGATCTGGTGGCACTGCTGCATGCCCCGGCCTTTTTGGCGTATGCCGAGGGGGGCGGGGGCGTTCACGGGCTCATCTATGCCATTGCCCAAGGCCAGACCCGTCAGCGTCTGACGGTTTATACCCTGACCCTCGTGCCGCAACTGGCCTACCTCGAGCATCGCACCAACCAGCGCATGTTCCAGCAACTTAAGGTCGAGCAAATCATTGCCCGGCTACTCGAGGAGCACGGCATTCTCAGCAATGCCTACGCCTTCAACCTGCACGGGACCTACCCGGTTCGCGACTACTGCGTGCAATACCACGAAACAGATCTGCACTTCATTCAGCGCCTGTGCGAAGAAGAGGGCATTCATTACCACTTCCGCCACTCAGCCCAAGGCCATCAATTGGTCTTCGGTGATGGCCAGAGCGCCTTCGCCAAACTCGATCATCCCGTGCCTTATCAGGGCGAAAGCGGCCTGGTTGCCGAGGCGCCGGTGGTCAGCTATTTCGAAGTGGGCATCAACACCCGTTCCACCCGCAGTACCTTGCGCGATTACACCTTCGAAACCGCTAGTCGCGAGATCGAGGCGAGCTACGGCCCCGACACCCAGCGCGTCGAGCGAGATCTTGAAGATTACCGCTACCCGGGCCACTTCAGCCTCGAACAGCGCGGCCAGTTGCTCAGCCAGCGGGCCCTTGAGCGCCAACGCGCTGACCGCTGTGTGGCCAATGGCGAAAGTGACGACTGCGGTTTTATCAGTGGCCATTTCATGACCCTGAGCGAGCACCCCCACGGCGACTGGAACGCGATGTGGCTGCTGACTGAAATCCATCATCAGGGCCGACAGCCGCAGGTGCTCGAAGAGACCGGGACTGATCTGGACGACAAGCCAACTGACGGGTTTACCCAGGGCTACCGCAACGACTTCGCAGCCACCCCATGGGACGTGTTCTACCGCGCGCCACTCAAACATCTCAAGCCTCAGGTGCTGGGCCTGCTGACTGCTCGGGTCACCGGCCCCGTCAACGACGAGGTGCATTGCGATCAGTTCGGTCGGGTAAAGGTGCAGTTTCATTGGGACCGTGAAGGCCGAAACAACGACGCCAGCAGTTGCTGGCTGCGGGTGGCCTCTACTTGGGCCGGTGACAGCCATGGCGCAGTGAGCGTGCCACGGGTCGGCATGGAAGTGCTGGTGTCGTTTCTGGAGGGGGATCCGGACCAGCCGGTGATTTCGGGTTGCCTGGTCAACAGCCTCAACCCGCCTCCCTATCCGTTGCCCGCCTACAAAACCCGCAGCGTGTTGCGCAGTCGCAGCACCCCGAACGGCACAGGCTACAACGAACTGCACATTGAAGACCGTCTGGGTCAGGAACTGATCTACCTGCACGCCCAGCGTGACCTTGAACAACACATCAAAAACGACTCTCTGCTGCAAATCGATGGCCAGCGCGCTGAGACCGTCACCGGCAATAGCGTCTCGGTGCTCAAAGGTGATGATCAGCGCACCGTCAGCGGTGATCGCAAAGCCCAACTCAATGCCAACGACTTTCGCCAAATTGCCGCCAGCAGCCACACCCTGGTGGGGGTGGCGCTCACGGTCGACGCGGGCATGGAAGTCACGATCAAGGCCGGTGCCCATGTGGTGTTGTCTGCCGGTGCGTGCATCTCGCTGACGGCAGGCGGTCAGCACCTGATCGTCAGCGCTGCCGGGATCTACGTCAGTTCACCGATCCTGTCCGGTGGCGTACCGGTGCCGGGCACACCGGCGTTGCCCGCCGTCACCTCTGCCGTTGCAGCACTGACCGCAGCCGTCTTGACCCCGACCCAAATCAACAGCCTCAAGCGCAACGCACCTTTCTGCGAAGAGTGCGAAAAATGCAAAGGAGGCGTTTGTGATCTCTGAGCCTTTAACCCCCCGGCAGTGGCTGGAAGATAACCCGCTACGCCCCGGCGAAAGCCTGTACGCGGTGATCAGCTCCACCAGCGATGCCGACCCGCTAGCGGCCTACCGCCAACAAGGTGGAGTCGAGCCACCAGACAAGCTGTGGGCTGACACTGCCTATGCCGACTGGCTCCCGGTCATGCCTTATCTACTGAAGCTGACGCCTGACAGTGAGTTCATCCAGTGGGCCGCGCAAACCGATGCTGACGATTGGGGCTGGTTGGCCATCTCCACGGCCTGCCCGCAACGTATCACCGAGCATTTGCGCAGTCTCACCCAGGTCCTGATGCCCTCTGGCGAAGCTGTTTTCTTTCGGTTCTGGGATGGTCGCCACTGGTTGCCCATCCTTCAGCATTTGGGCACAGCGACCCGTGATGTCTTGCCGGTCTTCGACCGCTATTGGATCAACGGCCAGCCGGTAACGGTGGGGCAGGGTGAGGTACTTGCCGCTCCAACATTCCCGTGGTGGCAAGTGCCCGATGACCTGCTCGACAGCCTCGCTGAGCAGGACCTCAACACCGTAATCGACAACCTCATGCAGTGGCTCAAAGACGCTCACGCGCCGTTGTATGCATCGATTGGCGAAGCCCATTTGCGGCTGAAAGTCGAGCATTTCGTACAGCGCTCATCCCCTACACAACGTAAAGACAGCGGGCTCTTGTTGGCTCATGTGCAGCAAGAGGTTTGTGCGTAACCATGATCACGATTATCGGCAAAATGCTTCTGACTATTGGCGACACCCAGCCTGACGTAAAGCAGGTTTTGCAAGAGCTAGAACACTGTATCGAAGGCTATCGGGATCGGGCGGACTCTTGGTACGGCGGCATGATCGATGTCGAGCAAGTGTTTCGTGTCGGCGATGAAGTAGTGACTCGTGACAAGGACGATCAGGCGCCGGCGGCCATGTATACCCAATGCCAGCGCGATTCTACCGTGACGTTGGTCCACGCCTTTGAAGCGGCGCGTTTTATACCCATTGGCAATACCCAGGTGCGCTTGGTGCCAGTGGGGGGTGGAATAGAGATCAAAGCGTTGATTGATGCCACCGGTATCACGCGTGTCGAGGGCTGCCTGCCCAATCGGCAATACCACGTCACCTTTTACCCGCAGATCACTTCTGAGCAGCTAGATGCGTTTTTTAACTCTTATCAGGAGGTGCTCAGTGACCTGAGCCAGTGGCTGAGTACCCAGTGGGACACTGAATATCTGTCGCTCTGGCAAGCTCATCAGGAAGCCGATGCACTGGGACGTTCCTGGATCGAGATCAAGAGCCAGTGGAGTGGCCTTATCAAGTCATTGTTGGCCGTGTGGGATGACATCGTTGGTTTCTTGAAGTTGATCAGCCGCCCCCAGCAGAGCTACGAAAAGTTCAAAAAGTTCCTCAGCGAAGAGCAACTGAAGTTGCTCTTGAATGCCTCCAAAGAAACACTGGAAACCGCGCTGCTAATTGCCAGCGATGAACCACTGATGTGGTCTTATTTCTCAGCCTTGATCGCCTGGCTCAAACTATTACCGCCCCAAGTTCGTAGCGAGATACAAGCGCGCCTCACCACTGACGTTCTGATCAATATCGTCCTCGGCATCATATTCAGTGGGGGGATTGGCCTGGCTGTACGGCTCTCCATCAAGGGGGCCAACACTGTGGTTGAAAGCGCAAAAGCGACTCGATTGCTGGAAGGCTTTGTCGACCTGCTGATGCACACCAGCAAAGCGCGATCCACTCACCACGCTACAGTTGGCAAGCCGATATTGCTGCAAAGCGAGGGTCGCCTGGATCCAGGGTTGAAGGCTGATCTGGATATCAAAGCGCAGAGTGGCCAAGCCCCCACCCAAAGCATCCCTGATGCCACTGTTATAGCCCGAAGCAAACCCAAGGCGAGAACCACGCTGGAGGTGGTTGAGCACGTCGACGATGCCCCGTCGCAATCCAAAGCCCCCAACGGCAAACCTGCCGAACCCGCCAAAGACACCCAAACCCACGGCTGCCCGGTTTCAATGGTCACCGGCGAAGAGCTGCTGACTTTGACCGACGGCGTGCTCGACGGCGCGCTGCCCCTTGAGTGGACTCGCCTGTATCGCACCAGCGCGGTCGAAGTAAACGGCGATTTGGGCTTTGGCTGGAGCCACACGCTGTCGCACCGCCTGCAACGCGAAGGCGACGAATTGCTGTGGACTGATCAAGAGAACCGTCAGACCCGATTCCCACAGCCCAGCGCACAATGCCCGGCCATCATCAATAGCCTCGCCAAAGCTGCGATCTTTCTGGGCGATCATGATGGCGAGTTGATCCTCGCCCACGCCGGTAAAAGTAGCCGCTTCTATCACTTCAACGACCTGCGACTGACCGCTATCAGCGACTCTTACGGCAACCGGCTGAAAATCACCTACCAGCAAGGGCGTCTGCACCGTATCGACAACGGTGCCGGTCGCGCCTTGCTGTTGCGCTACGCCGAGGCACGCCTCAGCGCCGTTGAGTACCAGCAATACGATGAAAGCCGTGATTTTGCCGAGCGCTCAAACGACCACTATGCCAAGTGCGGAATTCACCTTGAACGTTGGGCAACCCTCTACACGCAGGTCACCTATTGCTACAACGCAGCAGGGCAACTGATCAGCGCCAGCAATGCGCTGGAAGAAGCCGAGCACTACCGCTACGACGCCCAGCACGTCATCCAGGAACGGCAACTGGCGGGTGGCGCGGCGTTTTACTGGCAGTGGCAACACGCGGGCAAGCATGCGCGTTGCATCCGTCATTGGGCCAACTTCGGACAGATGGACGCCACCTACGAATGGGACGACCAAGGCTCGGTCACGGTTAAAAACCGTGACGGCAGCCAGCAAGTGTATGTGCATGACGACAATGCGCGGCTAGTCAGCCAGATCGACCCGGACGGCGCTGAGCACCAAAAAGCCTACGATGACAAAGGCCGCCTGATCGCTGAAAAAGACCCGCTCGGCGCGGTCACCGAATACCAGTACAACGAGGCCGGGCAGCTTACGGCACTGATCCCGCCCACTGACGAACCGACGTTCTACAGCTACTTCAACGGCCATGTGCGCAAAGTACAGCGCGGTCTTGCCAGTTGGAAATATGAGCGCAACAACCAGGGCGACATCACCTGCCAGACCGACCCGGACGGTAATCTAACCCACTACAAATACACTGCCAAAGGCCAACTCAGCGGCCTGTACTACCCGGACGGCAGCCAGCACACACTGACCTGGAACCCGCTTGGGCAACTGCTCGACGAAACACTGCCAGACGGCACGCAACGGCGTTATCGCTACGATGCACAGGGTCGCACCATCACCCGGCAGGACGAGCGGGGCGCCATCACCCAGTACCAGTGGGACGCTGCCAACCGTCTCAGCCAAATCACCTTGCCTGGTGGCAAAACCCGCGCCTGGAGCTACAACGCCTACGGCAAAGTCACGGCTGAGCGCGATGAGCGCGGCCATATCACCCGCTACGAATACGCCGACAACCTGCACCTCATCAGCCGTCGCATCAACCCTGATGGCAGCCAGCTCAACTACCGCTACGACAACGCCCGCTTATTGTTGACCGGTATCGAAAACGAGCGCCACGAGCACTATCAGCTTGAGTACTACCCCAACGGTTTGATCCAGCAAGAAATCGGCTTTGACGGCCGTAAAACTGCTTATGCCTACGACCTTAAAGGGCAATTGCTGGAAAAGACCGAATACCCGGACGCAGAACATCCCGACAGTGCTCCGCTGGTCACTGCCTACGCGCGCGACCCTGCAGGACGGCTGACAAGCAAAACCCTGCCTGATGGCAGCGAAATCACCTACACCTACGACACCTTGGGTCGCTTGACTGCCGTCGACGACGGTGCCTGGCCGCTGGCCTACGAATACGACCTGCAAGATCGCCTTGTCAGTGAGCATCAAGGCTGGGCGACCCTGCGTTATCAGTACGACGCACTCGGCCAACTCAGCGACTGCCGCCTGCCCGATGGCAACCGCCTGCACTACCACTATCAAAAAGGCGGCGCCCTCAAAGGCATCGACCTCAACGGCAAAACCCTCACCGGGCATCGTTACGAAGCGGGGCTGGAAACCGTCCGCCAACAAGGCTACGTGGTCAGCCACTACCAATACGACGAACAAGACCGGCTGCAAGACCACGCCGTCAGCCAACTGAATGCCCGTGGCGATGTCGATGGTCAGCCGCTGTACCGCCGTCACTACCGCTACGACGCCAACGGCAACCTCAGCCTGCTCAGTGACAGCCGAAAAGGGCAAAAAAGCTTTGCCTACGACCCCCTCGACCGCCTGACCGAAGTGCGCGGCCAACTGAACGAACACTTCGTCCACGACCCGGCGGGCAACCTGCTCGATCAAAGCATCGACGGCCAACGGCACAGCCGCTACGCCAACATCAAAGGCAACCGCCTGCTGATGCAAGGCGACAGTCATTTTGAGTACGACGCCTACGGCAACCTTCACCAAGAGCGACGCGGCACAGGCCAGCGCCTGACCCGCGACTACCGCTACGACAGTCAGCAGCGCTTGAGCGGCATCACCTTGCCAGACGGCAGCCAGGTGACGTACCGCTACGACCCTTTCGGGCGGCGTATCAGCAAAGACCATGGCGGCACCACCACGCAATATCTCTGGCAGGGCGAACGCCTGATCGCCGAAAGCGCCCAACAAAAAGGCCTGCGTGGCATCAGCCACTACTGCAGCTACTTATACGAACCGGGCACCTTCAAACCGCTGGCCTTGCTCCAGGGTGAGGGCGACACCGCACAGGCTTACCACTACCAGCTCGACCACCTGGGCACGCCACAAGAACTTACCGACCACCGCGGCCAAATCGTCTGGTCGGCCCACTACCGGGCCTACGGCAACGTCCACAAACTCGACAAGGCCGAAATCACCAACCCGCTGCGCTTTCAGGGCCAGTACTACGACGAAGAGAGCGGGCTACACTACAACCGCCATCGCTACTACAATCCAAACACCGGCCGCTACCTCACCCCCGACCCGATCAAACTCGCAGGCGGGCTGAACAGCTACCAGTACGTGCCCAACCCGACAGGGTGGGTGGATCCGTTGGGGTTGAGTTCTATCAAGGGTAGGTGCCCGGGGCAAGCAGATAGTGAGCCAAAGGTTGAACAGCCTGAAGCTCAAAAAAGTAATAGCCATGATGACCCCGTAACGCCTGCTCCAGTCTTGCATTCTCAAGAAACTCAAAGAGTCCGGCATTACACCAACAGGCGAGGATCAACTGGGATTGAACAGGATGGCATGATTACCGCGAAAGACAACAACAGGGTTTATGTAGAATCAGCCAGGAAAAAAGCTTTGGATCAGCAATCGGCAGAAGAGAAATATCAAATTGGACGCGGCAGGGGGAGAGACTATGTTGAATTTGATGTTCCTGTTAGCCAATTGGAAGAAGTTAAAAATCCAAGGTATGGCGCTGTAGAACTAACAATTAAGGGTAGTGTTAAACTAGAGTGTCCAGAATTTTTCAGGAGAAAGTAATGCTAGAGAAAAATAAAGAAATCAGTTTGAGTGGTGAGTCTGCTCTTGAAGCACTTGCTGATCTGGAATATATATTGATTTCTCTGCACAAAATTGGAAGCTACTATGAGGGTAAGTCTTTAGATGAGTATCGTCGTGAGACAACCGATTTTATTGACGATGAGCGGGTAACCCAAAGGCTTGCAAAAATCAGAAGAATTTTAAGTGAGCCTTTTGATTCGGCCGTTGGGGAAGATGATATGGATGATATCGAAAGGCGCGTCAGTCAGTTAGAGTTTTGGAATCCGTCGAATGAAACTGATTAGTAGTTTGTATTTCTAGGTGTTTTTAATGTTGAATGTAGTGGTTTTGACTTTGTTGGAGCCCTTTAAATGGTTTTTCAGGTTGTGAGGTGTGTGGTTTTTAATGTGTTCTGTTAATTGTTCGTGCTCTCTGTTTTTTTGTTACTTTTCCTTTGTGCTCTCCGCTTACTTCGTAGGAGCGAGCTTGCCTCGCGATCTTTTGACTATTTAAAAGATCGCGAGGCAAGCTCGCTCCTACAGGGTTTTGTTGTTATCGCAAGGCAGTATTCAAATCGACAAATGCAACACGCGTTCATCTTGCTTGGGTTCTGTTGCGCTGCGTTTGTTGACTTTTAATTCGCCCAGGTTGATCAGCAGGGTGCGGGTGACGTTGCGGCTCAGCCCCAGCAGTTTGGCGGTGTGGACCTGGTTGTGGTGGCAAAATCGATAGGCCGCGCGCAGCAGGCTGCGCTCGACGTTTTCGTGGAGGTTGTCTGACTGGCTTTCGAACAGGCGCTGGAATGCATGTTCCAGCAGTTCTTCGGCGCTCTGGTCGCTGTTGACGGTGCTGGTTTCTGGTCGGGTGATGCGCAGGTTGGACATGCGCAAGTCGTCACTTTGGATGACACCGTCGCGGCAGATCAGCAGGGTGTGGTGGATGACGTTTTCAAGTTCGCGGATGTTGCCCGGCCAGTTGGAGTGCGCGAGTTTTTGCTCTGCCTCCGGGCTCAGTACGACGTCGCCATAACCGAGGCGACGGCTGTAGGTGTCGATGAAGTAGCGGGTGAGCGGGAGGATGTCGCCGGGGCGTTCGCGCAGTGGGGTGAGTTCCAGGTTGACCACGTTCAGGCGGTAGAACAGGTCTTCGCGAAAGTGCCCGGCGTTGATGGCTTTTTCAAGCTGTACGTTGGTGGCGGCCAGTACGCGGACGTTGATAGGAATGCTTTTGCGCGAGCCCAGGCGGACCACTTCGCGCTCTTGTAGAACACGCAGCAGCTTGACCTGAATCGGCATTGGCAAATCACCAATTTCATCGAGAAACAGGGTGCCGCCGTTGGCTTCTTCGAACCAGCCTGCCTTGGCGCCCAGCGCGCCGGTGAAGGCGCCTTTTTCATGGCCGAAAAGTTCGGATTCCACCAGCGATTCTGAGAACGCACCGCAGTTTACGGCCAGAAAAGGCTGGTGTTTGCGCGCGCTGAGGTTGTGAATGTGGCGCGCAATCAGTTCTTTGCCCGTGCCGGTTTCGCCAATGATCAGCACGCTCGCATCACTGGGCGCGATTTGTTGCAGGTGCTGGAGCAAGGCTTTGGACTTGGGGTCTTCAAAGACTTGTGCGGTTGCCCGGATCGAGGTGGCCAAGGCCGGGGAAGGGGGGAGGGTTAGCAGTTGCATGTCGGTCCCTATGAATAAAATGTCGGGATGGGGGACGTGCCGTTAAGTGCCCAGTCGCCCAGTTCCTGAAGCTTGTAGTCCAGAGGGTCGTGCAGGCTCTGCGTGCGCAGGTTGCGCCAGTGCCTGTCGAGCGCCACGGAGGTTTGCGTCGCGCGCGCTCCGGTGACCTCGAAGACCTTGCTACACAACTCCAGGCCATTGCGGCTGGCGGCCACTTTGGCGGTAGCAATGGCAATGGCGACTTCACCGCGCTCTTCACTGGTGAGCGCCGGGCCTTTGGCCCATGCCTCGTCCAGTACGGCTCCGGCGCGTTCGACCAGCAAGCGGGTGCTTTCCAGAGCAACCCAAAAGTCGCCGTAATGGCCAAGAATGTAGGGGTCCTGGGTGTTTTGGCTGGCGCTGGATTTAAACCAGGGCCGGGTTTCTTCCAGGGTGTAACGGCGCGCTTCTTCAAAGGCGCCTTCGGCGATACCTAGAAAGATATTGGCGAAATGCAGTTGGGCTATCAGCGGCCGCAGGCAGGCAAAGGGCGTGCTCAGCGGGCCGGGATCGAGCAGCAAGTCCGAGTCTTCAACCCGCACACGCTGGAACGTCACGCTGCCACTGTCGGTCTGGCGCTGGCCCATGTTGTGCCAGTCGTTGTGCAAGGTAATGCCCGAGCGGGCGCTGGGGATGGCGGCTATTAGCAGCTTGCCGCCTGCGCTTTCGTCAATCGCAGAGGCAATCAGCATTTCAGAGTCGTTGGCGCCGGAGCAGAAGCTTTTTTTGCCGGAGAATTCACGCCAGCCTTCACGCTCCTTGACCACGGTGCGGGTGTCCAGCGGGTTGAGGGTGTTGCCCCAGAACCAATTTTTGTTCGCCGTCAGCTTGAACCAGGTTTGCCATTGCGAGGGTTTGGCGAACAACCGCACAGTGGCCAGCATCAGGTGATGGAAGCCGAAGACATGGGCGATTGAACTGTCCACCCGGGCAAATTCGCGCACCACTTCAAACGTTTCAGACCAAGTGGCATTGAGACCGTCGAACTGGCCCGGAATGCTCATGGCCAGCAGGCCGCTGTTGCGCAAAAGATTACGTTCGTGCTTGGGCGTGCCGCCTTGAGCATCACGCTCCACGGCGGTCAGGGCGAACTCGACTGCCAGCTCTCGAGCGATGTCCAACGGTGCCTTCCTGGCATTTAGCTGTGTGACAGTCACGTGTGTTCACCTCGTTTGAATGTCGCCCCCCGACGTCGTGTCAGGGGGTTGCCAGAAGGCTGCGGGTTATTTCACTTGGCCGTAATCACCGACAGCTTGGTGATCCCTGCGCGCTCAATCGAGGCCATGGCGCGTGCCACTTCGCCGTAGTTCACACCGTTATCGGCTTGCAATTGCACGCGAACTTCCGGGTCTTTGGCCTTGGCCGCCTGCAGGTTGAACTCCAGCAGGCCCGCTTCAACTTCATCCTTGTTGATGAACACTTTGCCCTGATCGTCGATGCTCACCACCAATGGGTCTTTTTGTTCCACGGGGGCGACCGAGTCGGTCTTGGGCAGGTTGATCGGAATCGCGTTGGTCAGCAGTGGTGCGGTGACGATAAACACCACCAGCAGCACCAGCATCACGTCGACCAGCGGCGTGACGTTGATTTCACTGAGTACTTCGTCGTTGTCTTGGGTTGAAAAGGCCATCTCAGGACGCCTCCTTCACTTTTTGCGCGGGCGCTGCAGACTTGTTCAGCACCGGGTGCAGGTGCACACGGAAGGCGCTCTTCTGGGCCAGGCTGTAGAAGTCGTGGGCGAAGTCGTCAAGGTCAGCAGCGGTGAGCTTCAGGCGACGCAGGAAGTAGTTGTAAACCAGCACCGCAGGGACTGCGACCGCGATCCCGACGCCGGTGGCAACCAGCGCCGCACCAATCGGGCCCGCCACAGTTTCAAGGCTGGCAGAGCCGGCGGCGCTGATGCCTTTCAAGGCCGACATGATGCCCCACACGGTGCCGAACAGACCGATAAAAGGCGAGGTGCTGCCGATACTGGCGAGGATCGCCAGGCCGGTTTCCAGCGAGCGGCGTTCACGCACAATTTGCTGGCGCAGCGAGCGCTCAAGGCGGTCTTGATGGTTGATGTTGTGCGCCAGGTCATTGGCTTGTGGCGCATCGGTCACTTGAATGGCGGCATAGCCGGCTTGGGCTACACGGGCAGCAGCACCCGGCGCCGTGCTGGCCAGCTCTGCGGCCGAGTCGAGGCTGGTGGCGGCCCAGAATTGTTTGAGGAAGCGACGGTCCTGGTTTTTCAGGCGGCTGAACTGCACGCCTTTAAGCAAGAACAGGCCCCAGGTGGCCACCGAGAAAATAATCAGCAGCCAGATGACCGCATGTTCAATGGATTCAAAGGGGGAAGCGATAAGGTTCATGGTTCAGGCTCTCTAAATTAGGTCATCAAAACGGTCAAGGCGCCGCGTCTTTTTCAGCACGCTCGCGGTGTAAAAAATGAGGTCCGGGCTATTTGATTTTGAAATCAATCGGCACGCTGACCCAGCCGTCAATCGGGTCATTACCTTGTTTGGCCGGGACAAAACTCCAGCGTTTCACCGCATCCTTGGCTGCGTTGTCGAGTTGGTCGCGACCGCTGCTTTTCTGGATCTGGATTTCGCCAGGCTTACCGCTGGCCAACACGTGAACCCGCAGCAGCACAGTGCCTTCCCAGCCACGGCGCATGGCCAGTGACGGGTATTCCGGCGCCGGGTTGTGCAAATAGCCGGCATTGGCAGAAGCCGGGGTTATTGGCGCGGGGGCAGGCGGCGCCGGTGGAGCAGGAGGTGCAACCGGTTGCGGCGGCGCTGGCGGTTGTTCAACAGGCTTGGCCACGGGTTTAGGCACAGGCTTGACCACCGGCTTGGGTTTTGGGATCGGCTTGGGCGGTGGCGGTTTTACGGCCAGTTCGTCTTCCACAGGCGGAGGCGGTTCAACCACGGGCTGAACAACCGGCTCGGGCGGAGGCGGTTCCACCACAGGCGGTGCCGGTTGAGAAAACTCGATGGTCATTGGCGGCACTTCCGGCGGCACGATCGGCAATACCGGCGTCGGGTTCTGACTGATCCAGTAAATCACCGCACCGTGCAGTGCCAGTGCGAAAACCCCCAGCAGCACTGCTTCACGGCGGCTCAGGATGCGCTTGGGCGTACTTTGCAGGCGCGACAATGACAGTGGGCCGCGAAACGTGCGCCCAAGATCAAGCAGTTCGCCGCCGGGGCCCTGGCGCCAGAGCACATCCAGCGCGCTGGCAGTTTGGACATTGGCCATTAATAACTCCTGGCTTTTAGCAAAACGAAGTCGTATTCGCGATCAATACACTCCACTGAATGCACTTAGTTGCCGAAGCAAACAGGCATGCCAAAAGTAATAGCAAGAGCCATACCAACTAGTAAAAGTGCCGTAAAACGGGGGTGTCTTGTTAATTGTCAGGCACAACAGTGTGGTTAATTCAGCGCATTGTCTATGCGCTGTTGCTGGAGCAACACCTGTTGAACAGTGAGCTGGCAAAACCCCTCTGGCACGGGCATCAGGGCTGCGATAGCAGGTGATGCAAATGCATATGCACTGATCAAATTGTTATAAGAAAACTTCAAAACTGGCCGGCTGTTGAAATGCAAACAGCCCCTTTACAAACTGTTTGTTTGACACCTGAAAGTTGCTCTTTAATTGCCGGAATTCGCTGTTTTTGGGCTGGCACGAACTCTGCAAAAGTCCGTGTGAGAGCGAGACTATACAAATAGATGCTCCACTCACTAACAGGCAGGAGCATTAATAATGAACAGTGCGTCAGAAAGGCGAGTATTACGACGTAGTGCACTGGCGACAGCTTCCAGCATGGGAATTCTCCTGATGCTGGTTCAGGCCACAGCGGTGGCTGCCGAGGACAAAGATCCTACGTTAGCCACGGTGGTGGTGACCGGCGCCGAGGCCAGCGAGGCGCAGAAAGCGCAAAAAGAACTGAAGAAAGTGGCGGGCAACACCGCCGTGGTCGACAACCGGGAAATCGAGCGCGGACGCGCAGCCAATGCCGAAGACGTTCTGGCCTTGCAACCCGGTGTGTTCGCCCAGGCCACCAGCGGCTCAAGCGCCAACAAGATTTCCATTCGTGGCTCGGGGCTCAATACCTTCTATCAAGGCTATGTGCTGGGCATCAAGTTTCTCTTTGACGGCCTGCCGCTGACAGGGCCGGGCGGTACTCAGGAAGACATGCTGGACATGCAGGCGGTGGACCACACTGACGTGCTGTACGGCGCTAACGCCTACCTTTATTCCGCCTTGTCGCTGGGCGGTGCCATCAACTTTGTCAGTAAAACCGGGCGCACGGATCCAGGCAATTACGCGCGCTTTGAGGCGGGCAGTTACGGCTATCAAAAAGAGCAATTGAGCACCGGCGGCGTCGTGGGTGATGCTGATTATTACGTCAGTGTTCTGCACAACCAGCGCGATGGTTATCAGGACGACACGTCCAACAAAGGCCAAGGCCTGGTCGCCAACTTTGGCTACGTGTTCAACCCGAAGCTGGAGACGCGATTCTTTGTGCGTTATCGCGAAGAAACCCTGACCCAGGGCAACACGCTGACCAAGTACCAGCTCAAGCATGACCCGACCAGCAACACCGTGCCGATTGGTCGCAAGAAAGACGGCTCGATCCTGTTGGGAAGCAAGACGACCTACACCTTTGACGATAACGCCAAGCTGGAAGTGGGCCTGGGCTACAACGACTATCCGCTGCTGAACGGCTGGCGCTACAGCCCGTCACCCCAAGACTGGCGCTCCAAAGACATCAACCTGACCCTGCGTTATCTGCGCACGGGCGATACGTTTCTGGGCTTGCCCAGCGACAGCAGCGTGACGTTCAGCAATACCCAGTCTTATCTGGCAGACGTTAAATCCCACAGTCGAGTTACCGGTGCAACACTGCAGAAAACCGATTACACCGGCTCGCGCGATACGGTGTTCTCGTTGGGGAACGAGTTACAGTTGGGCGAGAAAACCTGGCTGTCCAGCGGTCTCTCGCTGATCAATGTCAAACGCAAGGCCGACATTAAATACACCACCGGCATTAATACCAGCGCCTTCCCCAACGGTGTTGAATACACCGAAACCGATCTGGCTCCGCGTCTGGGCTTGCGCTATCAGCTGACGCCTGAATTCGAGCTGTTCGGCAACGTCAGCCGTTCGGTCGATCCACCCGTGACCTGGCAGTTGGGCAGCACCGGGACCCCTTACATTCGCGATGTTCGCCCGCAAAAGGCCAACACCGTGGAGTTCGGGATTCGCGGCGGTCATGGCATCTTTGATGGCAGCCTGACCGTGTACCGTTCGTGGGTGCAAAAAGAATTGCTCTCGGTGGTCGTGCGTCAGGCCACGGCGACTCAGGACCAATTGGTGGCCACCTCTAACGGCAGCCCGACCATTCACCAAGGGATAGAGGCGGGGCTCAACGCATTGCTTTGGGAAGGCAAGAATGGCGACACGGTGTCGTTGCGTCAGGCCTACACCGTGAACGACTTCTACTACCGTCACGACTCAACGTTTGGAGACAACCAGTTGCCGGGGCTGCCGCGTCAGGTGTATCAGGCCGAGCTGCAATATCGGCAAGCGGGTGGCTTCTACGCACAACTCAATGCGCGCGCGGCTTCCAGTTATTACGTCGATTTTGCTAACACCCTGAGCGCGCCGTCCTACACCTTGTGGGGAGCTAAAGTCGGTTACGAAGCTCCGAGCAAAAAATGGGAAGTGTTTGTGGATGCCCGCAACCTGACCAACCAGCGCTACGCCACGGCGACCAACACCGCGTATGACGCCAAGGGTCAGGACTCGGCCAACTTTTATCCGGGCGACCCGTTCAACGTCACTACCGGTGTTTCGTTCCACTTCTGATCATTGTTGTCTTAGGGGCGAGCCTTTCAAGATCAAAAGATCGCGAGGCAAGCTCGCTCCTACAACAAGTCGTTTTGCCAAGCGGACTACATCAGCGTGTAGAGCAGTACGATGTTGACCAGCAGCATCATCAAGGCGGTGGGTATTTGTGCTTTGATCACGGCGTATTTGTCCGGCAACTCCAAAAGCGCTACTGGCACGATGTTGTAGTTGGCGGCCATCGGTGTCATCAGCGTGCCGCAGTAACCCGAGAACATCCCGATCGCTGCCATCAACGCCGGGTTGGCGCCGTACATGCCCACCAGCACTGGCACTCCCACGCCGCCGGTCATCACGGGAAAGGCGGCAAAGCCATTGCCCATAATCACGGTAAACAACGCCATACCCAGCACGTACACCACTACCGCGACCAAGCGAAAATCCATATTGATATAGGCCGTAGTGACGTGAGCCACGGCCGTGCCAACACCCGCATCATTAAACAGCAGGCCGAGCATGGCCAGCATTTGCGGCAGCACCATGGTCCAGCCAAGTGCTTCGGTCAGCCGTCGCGATTCGCGTAACGCTTGCAAGGGCGTGTCGCGAGTCAACATGCACGCCAATACCAGCGCCACGATGCAGCCCATGCCGAGAGAAACAAAGGTGGTGTTTTTCGGGTCCAGCAAGGGTACGCCACCGATCTCGGTGTGCTTGAGCAGCACGGAGCCAATAACGGTCACCAATGGAATCGACAAGGCCGGAATGAACAGCCGGTGGCCAAGGCGGCCGGCGCTGGCCCGCGCTGCTTTTACATGCAGTTCGGCATGCGCGCCACGGCCTACGCCACCGATGCCTGCGATCACGGCCATCACCAATACGCCAATGCCGATGACAAATGGTGAGAGCCGGTCGCCAATCAGAAAAACCAGCGCGAACAGCATCCAGAACAGGCCGCTGGTCCAGCGTTTTGGGTGAGTTCGATCACACAGGATCATGCCGGACGTGATCAGTAGCAGAACACCGGCCAGCCAGTAGAAATACTCAATCGAAATGATCATCGAGCCACCTGCGTGGTTGCGTCAGGCTGGGTAGCTTTTGTCAATGTGCGTGACAGCATCAGATCGAAGCGGTACAGCCTTAGCCCGTGCACGATAAAGGCACAGATGGCCGTCGGAATTCCCCAGAAGGCAATGTGCAGCGGCTCGACATCAAGCCCGGCACTGAGCAAAAAAGTATGCATCAGGGCGATGGCGCCAAAGGCCACAAACACGTCTTCGCCAAAAAACAGCCCCACATTGTCAGTGGCAGCGCACATGGCCAGCACTTTGTGCCGCACTGCCGCCGGTAGTTTGCCGTACTTGTTTTCGGCAGCCCCTTCAGCCATGGGGGCGAGCAGCGGGCGGACCATTTGCGGGTGACCGCCGAGACTGGTCAGACCCACGGCTGCCGTGGTCTCGCGCACAAACAAGTACATGATTAGCAGCCGGCCGACGGTGGCACGTTGAAAGCCGGCGATCCAGTTCTGTGCGTGAAGACGCAAGCCGTGGCGCTCCAGCAGGCCGATGACGGCCAGGGGTAATAGCAGAATGAGTTGCAGCGCCCGGGTTTGCAGAAACCCCGAGCCCATTTCGCTGATTATCTTTTCCAGCGGAAAATGCGCGGCAAGGCCGGTGACAATACCCGCCACGCTGACCACCAGCAGTGGATTGAAGCGCAGCACAAAGCCAATGACGATGACGAAAACGCCCATCAGGGGCCACAGGTTTACGACGGTTTGCATGAAGGGGGTGTCCCTTGGCTGGTTGCCGCAGCGCCAGGGCAGGCTGGCGTGAGCAAGGCAAAAGCGGTCTGGCGCACTTTTGCATAATCGGTTCGCTGCCGGACTCAGCGTTTTTTTATGATTGGTAGCACCTATGTTTGGCGGCTTTGAAGCGTGCGTCCAGTCAATAAAAGTTGTCACCCCTGAACAAAAAAAGTTTTACCTGTCACTGACTTAAGCCGTCTGGCCTGAGGCAACGACAAAGGTTTAGAGTGGTGCTTGGGTTTGGATCGGGCGAGCACGGCGTTATGAATATTCGATTTCTGCAGACCTTCATTTGGGTCGCACGGCTTGGCAGTTTTCGCCTGACCGCAGAGAAGCTTTCAACCACCCAAGCGGCGGTTTCCAGTCGCATTTCAGTGCTTGAAAACGAGCTTGGAGTGCAGTTGTTTCAGCGTGATTCGCGTGGGGTGAGCCTCACGCGCGAAGGTCAGAAGGTGTTGGGCTATGCCGAACAGATGCTCGCGACCCAGCAGCGTTTGTTGCAGTCGCTCGGCCAGACTGACAGTTTCGCCGGACGCTTGCGTATCGGGGTCATGGACACGGTGATCCACAGTTGGCTCAGCGATCTGATCAGCGCCATAAGCCGCGATTACCCTCAGGTTGAAGTCGAGCTGACGGCGGATACGGCGTTGAATCTCAACGAGCAACTGCTCAAGGGGCATCTGGACCTTATTTTTCAAACTGATCTGGTGCGTGCCGACGGGGTGCGCAATGTGCAACTGGCCAGTTACGCGCTGAGCTGGGTCGTGGCCAAGGGCAGCCCGCTTGATCGCAGCTATGCAAGCCTTTCAGACCTCTGTCAGGAACGCTTGCTGACCTTTTCGCGGTTATCGCGGCCACATCAGGACATGCTTAATTTCCTGCATCAGCAAGGCATTGCGACGCCCAGGGTCAGTTGCATCAACTCAGTGGCGGCGATCATCAAACTGGTGGCTGATGGCTTTGGCATAGGCGCGTTGCCACCGGTGCTGGTCAGCCGTGAATTACACAGCCAAGCCATGGTTGCGTTGCCCATGGAGGCGCCACCAGGGTTTGCGGTGTTTGCCAGTTGGCGCGTCGGAGCGGGGCTGGAACTGAACGAAGCGGTGGTCAATCTGTGTCAGAGCGTGGTCGCGGATTATCAGCGCAGCGTGTCACACGACCACTTCGTATTGCCTGACAACTGATCCGTATTTTTTCGCCATATCTGCGTCTGTTATGAGTGCAGATCAAGGCGCACAATTCCCATCAACCTCTCGAGACAGGTAAGAACGTGAGACCCAAGCTGTACTCGCCTCTTGCCGCCCGATGTGCTGCACCTGTTTTATTACGTAGGTTTGACGGGGAAATGTGATGGGTAAGATGGCGTGGTTTTTAGGCGGTTTTTTAATACTGACCATCGGTATCGGTATTTTGGCGACCATTCCGCCGGGTTGATCAGATGTTTCCACTCAGATGCGGGCATACCGGTGTTGCCCGCTCTGCCAGCAGCACTCCGACTACGCCCGCACGTATGATGAATGCGTTTATTCGATCGTAAAATCGACTGCGTAGTTATAGGGGTAGATATCCGAGTGTTGTCTTAACCGGGAATTACAATCTCCTGGGCCGATGACGCTGTGAGTCCAGAAGTAATTAACTCTTGGCGACTGATGAAGATACGACTGTTCATAGGCGTATAAAAAGCTGGTTTCAAACTGCAGTATGTCATTGCCAATGCTGTAGGCGAACCGGGTTTCAAAGAAGGGTTTTTTGACACCGTATTCAATCAATATGTCGCCCTTGAAGTGGGGGGCTGCATGGAATTGGAAAACATTTCTGCTGTGGGCGGAAAACTCAGGAGGGAAGCTTCCCTCTCTGCCGCTGTGGGTGCCTTCTATTCTTTTTAATTCATGCGCTGTGTTGTTGATAACGCGCAGGTTAACTATAAGTGTGTCGCTGAATTTGCTATTCATTTTTGAGATCCTTCTCATGGGGTGAATAGCTGAAGATTAGAGCCTTAACTTAGGTGCTGTCGGTGTAGTTGTCCTTCCTCTGATGCTGTTAATTCGTTTTTTAACGTAAGAATTATCTTTGTTATTTCTCAAGCAGATGCAATTTTTTCTAGTGCGAGCTTTTAGGCAGCAAGAGTTCAGCGCACAGTCCGCCCCCTTGGCGGTTGCTCAGGCTAAGCGAGCCCCCCAAGGCTATTGCCAGTTGCTGGGCTATCGCCAGCCCGAGCCCGGTGCCGCCCGTGTCGCGGTTGCGCGAACTTTCTACCCTGTAGAACGGTTTCAGTACTTCGCGCAGTTCTTCGGCTGAAATACCCGGCCCGCGATCAAGCACTTTGATGGATACATTGCCGTTGGCTTCAGCGCTGACGACCAACTCGGCCGCTCCAGAAAATTTCAAGGCATTGTCCAGCAAGTTGATCAGTACCCGGCGCAGGGCATGGGGTCGGGTTTCGATGGGGGAGCCATAGCTGCCACTGCGGTTGACCGCTTTGCCCACGTCTTGATAGTCGAACACGATGCTGTCGACAAAGGCATCCAGGTCGAGTTTGCAGTTGGCCTCGGTTGAGCCGTGCACGCTGCGGGCGTAGGCCACACCCTCGCGGACCAGATGTTCCATTTCCCCCAGATCACTCAGCAGTTTGTCGCGCTCGATCGAGTCGTCCATAAACTCGGCGCGCAGTTTCATGCGAGTAATGGGGGTCTGCAAATCGTGGGAAATGGCCGCGAGAATCTGCATGCGCTCTTTGAGATAGTCTGCGATGCGCTGCTGCATGGCATTAAAGGCCACGGCGGCATGGGCGACCTCGGTCGGGCCGCTTTCGTCCAGATGCTGGATGCGGGCATTCGGGTCCAGGCTTTCTACCGCGCGCGACAGCCGGCTGAGCGGGCGTATCGCCAGCCTCACCGCCATCCAGGTGCAGCCCAGCAGCAGCGCCAGTTGCAGCACCAAAACCACCGGTAGCCACAGGGCCACGGGAATGTCGGCCGGGCGCACGTCAATGGTCACGGGGTTGCCGTCAGCCAGTTGCAAAAACACCTGATAGTGCGGGCGCACGCCGGGGATGTCGGCAAAAGTCAGGGCGTAATGTTGGCCCAGCGTGTCTTTGATCGAGGAGGCCGACATGGGCGGATCTGCAGTGTCCATGGGCACACCGCTGTCACCTTTGGTCAGCAGGTACTGGTAATGCTCCCGATTCAGGCGCGAGAGCCAGGCCTGACGCTCTTCTGCGGGCAGGCGGTCGAGGATGGCAACGGACGTTGAAATGTCGTTTTCCATGTTGTTGAGCATGGTCGAACGGGCGCTCAAATAGCGCTCATAGAACTGCACGCTGAACGACAGACCATTAGCCAGCAGCAGACTTACCAGAAAGATCAGCGACAATTGCGACGCCAGGGTTTTGGGCCAGCGCAGCCATTTCATAGTGATGCACCGAGAATTTTCACGGGCAGTGAGAACACATAGCCTTCACTGCGCACGGTTTTGATACAGGCCGGTTCGCGGGCATCATCGAGCAAGCGTTGACGCAAACGACTGACCAGCAGGTCGATGGATCGATCAAACAAGTCGGCATCACGGCCCTGTGTCAGGTTGAGCAATTGATCGCGACTGAGGACCCGTTGAGGGTGATCAAGAAACACCCGCAGCAGGCGGTATTCGGCGCCACTGAGGGCGACCATGGTGTCGTCCTCATCCAGTAAATGGCGGGCGCTGGTGTCCAGCCGCCAACGGCCGAAAGCCAACAAGCTGCCACTGTCGGTAACCTGCAAGTTGGGTGGCAACATGCGCGTACGCCTCAAAACGGCGTTGATCCGAGCAAGCAGTTCACGGGCCGCGAAGGGTTTGACAAGGTAGTCGTCGGCGCCCATTTCGAGGCCGATAATGCGGTCGGTTTCGTCACTGCGTGCCGTCAGCATTAATACCGGCGTGGCCTTGTGCTTGCCGGCGCGCAGTTCGCGGCACAACAACAAGCCATCATCACCGGGCATCATGATGTCCAGCACAATCAAGTCGACAGGTGTGCTTTCCAGAAAGCTGCGCATTTGCCTGCCGTCGGCAACCACGGTGGTGCGCAGACCATTCTTTTTCAGGTAATTGCCCACCAGTTCGCGAATCTCACGATCATCGTCAACGATCAGGATGTGATCGACATGCTCCATGGCTTTAATCTCTCGCGGGTGGTTGGTGAGGCGCATCATAGCCAGAGACCGCGCTCTTGCCTGCAGGCCTTTGTATTTCAGTGTATCTGAGGTTTTACAGATACATCCTGAGGCAAAAATCTTCAGGCCGCTCTCACCCGGCCTTGGCCTGGAATGTATCGCTGTGTATCTGCACGCTCTCCAGATACGCAAAGAGTCATCGAGGCCGATTCTCGACACATTCGCGATACGTCACGGGCTTTGAATAGGACCCATCGAGATACCAAGCCTCGATGACTCTTAACCAAGACTGTGAGGGACTGATCATGAACATTAAAGCTACCTGTGCTGCCGGTGTGTTTGCCGCGTTAAGCCTGTTTGCCCTGGGTGCCCAGGCCCAAGAAATGCCGGTTGCGCAAAACTACACCTACGGCACGCATCTGGATGTGAAGAAGGTGCTGGCTATCACTGAAGACCCAGGTTACGACTGCCAGGTGGTCAAATCGCACATGACCTACCTTGACTCCAAGGGGCAAACCCAGCAACTCAACTACCTGAAAGTTTCGCAAAACTGCAACGAGGGCGGCTAGTCCATGACTGGCAAGTTTGCAGGTGTTGGCCGGGCAGCGCGTTGGCTGGCGTTGCTGGGTGCGATGGCCGCGAGTGGAGGAGCGTTCGCGGCCCAAGAAGGCGGTGTGCCGATGCCGGCGTTGTCCGGCGCCGTTGAATGGCTCAACTCACCGCCGCTGACACGCGAGTCTTTGCGCGGCAAAGTGGTGCTGGTGGATTTCTGGACCTATGGCTGTATCAACTGTCAGCGCAGTCTGCCTTATGTCAATGCATGGGCAAAAAAGTACGCCAAAGAAGGGCTGGTGGTGATTGGCGTGCATACGCCTGAATATGAAGAAGAGCGAGTGGTCGAGAACGTACGTCAGCAGGTGAAGACGTTGGGTATTGAATACCCGGTTGCAATCGACAATAACAGCGTGATCTGGCGTGCCTTTGATAACCAGTATTGGCCCGCTCACTATTTTGTTGATGCCAAAGGCCGAGTGCGGGCCACGCATTTTGGCGAGGGTATGTATCAGCAGCAGGAACAATTTATTCAGCGTTTACTGGCCGAGAGTCATGAGCAGTGATGCACTCGGCAGTGCTGAACTGCTCGATGAGTCCCCGGGACTGCAAGGTTTCGCAGCTGACGCCATGAAACCTCAACAGGCCATGTGTGGCGCTTTAACTGACGACGCGATAGCAGGGTACGTAAGCGGCGCCGCCGGGCAGCTTCATGCGGTGTTGTTTAACGAAGGCATGCAGCAGTTTGTCCAGCGGCTTCATGATCGCAGCGTCACCGTGAATCTCGTACGGGCCGTGCTTTTCGATCAGGTGAATGCCTTTTTCTTTGACGTTGCCGGCCACGATCCCGGAGAAAGCCTGGCGCAGGTTGATGGCCAGCTCATGGGGTGGCAGGCCGCTGCGCAATTGCAGGTTGGCCATGTTGGCATGGGTCGGGTCGAATGGGCGCTGGAACCCTTCATCGATTTTCAGCAGCCAGTTGAAGTGGAACGCGTCATTGCGCTCGCGGCGGAACTGCTTCACTTCTTTAAGCCCCGCAGTCATTTGGCGGGCCACTTCAGGCGGGTTGTCGATGATGATCTGGTAGTGCTGTTGTGCCGCCTCGCCCAGGGTAGCGCCGACAAATTCGTGCAGCTGTTGCAGGTAAGGTTCGGCTTCTTTGGGGCCGGTCAGAATGACCGGGAAGGGCACGTCCTTGTTGTCCGGGTGCATCAGAATCCCGAGCAGGTACAAAAACTCTTCAGCCGTGCCCGCACCGCCCGGGAAGATGATGATGCCGTGCCCTACACGCACAAACGCTTCGAGGCGTTTTTCGATGTCGGGCAGAATCACCAGTTCGTTAACGATTGGGTTAGGGGCTTCGGCGGCGATGATGCCTGGCTCTGTCAGGCCCAGGTAACGCCCCCCCACCAGGCGTTGTTTGGCGTGTGAAATGGTGGCGCCTTTCATCGGGCCTTTCATCACGCCGGGGCCACAACCGGTACAGATGTCCAGGCTGCGCAAGCCCAGTTCATGGCCGACTTTTTTGGTGTATTTGTATTCTTCGGTGTTGATCGAGTGGCCACCCCAGCACACCACGATCTTGGGGTCTACGCCTGGGCGCAGGGTGCGGGCGTTGCGCAGAAAATGGAAGACGTAGTCGGTGATGCCGGCAGAAGAACTCAGGTCAACACGTGTACTTTCCAGACCGCTTTCTGTGTAGACAATGTCGCGCAGGGCGCTGAACAGCATCTCTCGGGTACTGGCGATCATTTCGCCGTCGACAAAGGCATCGGCTGGCGCATTTAGCAACTCAAGGCGAACGCCACGGTCTTGCTGGTGAATCCGGACTTCGAAGTCCTTATAGGCTTCAAGAATGGTTTTGGCGTTGTCGACGTGAGCACCGGTGTTGAGAATAGCCAGTACGCATTGGCGGAACAGTGTGTAACTGCGGCCTGAGCCGACTTCGCTCAGTTGTTGCACTTCACGTTGCGAGAGCGTCTCCAGGCTGCCTTTCGGGCTGACCGAAGCATTGATGACTTGTCTTTGAACCATTGTGGGCTTCCTGTGAGCGGGATCAAAAATGGCGTGGCGCAGCTTTATGAGTTCATATCAGCACTTCGCATTGGCCGAGCGAGAGGTCCCAACTCTTACGTCTTTGGATTCATTCGATTAAAGCATAGTGCCTCTGTGCAGGCATGTCGCAGAGCGATCCACCTTACGCGGGTCGCGCTGGCTACAGTAACACCGCGCACGCAGAAGACCACCTATCGATCGGCTAACTTAAGCCCAGGTCTCTGAGCAATTACGGTGTCTGCAAGGGGCGGTCAACGGTAGGGTCTGGGCACGGTTTTAAGCGGGGATTTACAGGCATGGATGCGCAGATTCAAGGTTTCGACTGCCCGGCAGGGGCAGTCGAATCGTCAATACGGCGGTGCCGTTTTTAACGATCAGGCAGCCGGTTGGGCCTGGACATGATGGGACAGGGCTTCCTGAAGTTTTTTCTCTTGCTCAGGGGACAACGAGGTGCGCAGAACTTTGCCCTCGAAGCCTGCTTTTTGCAGTTCTTCCAGCACTCTCTCCGGTTGGTATTTGCGCAACAGCACAAACAGCGCCGAAGAGTTGTTCGGAATGGTTTCGCCCAGATTCTTGATGAACTTGTCGTCGATCCCGTAATCGCTCAACGAGCCAGACAGTGCACCGGCGCCAGCGCCCAGGGCGCCACCAATGGCAAAACCGGCCAGCGGGTTGAGAAACAGCAGGCCAACCAGTGCGCCCCAAAGCCCGCCAGTGACCAGGCCCGAGGTGGCGCCAATGGCGGTCAGGTTAACGCTTTGTTTGACATGGAGCTTGCCTTCACCGTTGCGCGTAACAATGACCGAGTCTTCGAGCTCAACCAGATATTCTTTGCTCAACGACACCAGCTCGGTGAGCGCGCGGTCGGCGGTTTGGGTGTCTGAAAATCCCACTACGATTAGATCGGACATGTCTTTCATTCCTTGACAATACAGGTCCAGCCCAGAGGGGCTGATATTAAAAGGAGTCGCTCAGTTGCCATGATGCAGGGGCATCGTGGCCGCAGTGATTCAGAGAATTTGAGTCTTCTGCGAGGATAGAGCGTGGTCGCAAACCTGGATATGTCAAGTCAGCAGCGCATCACTGCAAGTAATCACGGGGCATGATTGCAGAAAAAAACGGGGATGGTTTCAATCGTGGAGGGCTGGCTAGGCAGCCCTGACACTCACTCCAAGGGCTGATACCTCGGAGAATTAAGACTGGTTGCCTTTGTCCGAAGCATTCAGACCTGCCTGGATGCGTTGATAAATTTCTTCGCGGTGTACTGCGACGTCTTTCGGCGCGTTGATGCCGATTCTGACCTGCTGCCCGCTGACTCCTAAAATAGTGATCGTAATATCGTCACCGATGTTTATGCTTTCACCAACTTTACGGGTGAGTATCAGCATTTTTTTCTCCTTGATGGCTTTGTAAGGCACGTCTCTGAGACGGTGCGGCTTCGGTCATGGCTACAGAATACTGCTAAGTGCATATAAATGCGCCGCTCATTACAGACGTCATGGCCAGAGGTAAAATTCCCCGAACGAGGGAAGCTCATGCCTATGAAGCTTAAATAAGGGCGGATTTGATTTGTTCAAGGAGAGCAAAGGCCACTGCCCCAGTGATAAAATCGACCCACTCATACAGATAGGGGAAACGCAGTGCGTAAAGTCATCGTGATGACAGCAATATTGGCCTTGACGGCTTGCGGTCAGGAGTCTAACGATAAAATCGAGCAGGCTAAAGCGGCTTCTCACTCTGCGGTGGTCCAGGTGCCTGTTGCTCACTGGGCGCTGGAGCTCACGGAAGGGCAGAGAGCGACGATTACGGATACCACTGGCAGGCTGCTGGATAATGGCTTTGTTCCCTACATTCTCGAAAAAGACGGTGTGCAACATTTCTTGATCGGCCCTTATGCGACCGAGGCTCAAGCCCGGGCCGTGCAAGAACAGATCAAGCTCAAACCCAAGCTCGAAGGCATTGAAACCGACGTGATAGAGCTGCCGCCTTCGCCTTGATCGACTACCTGTCAGCCATGGTTCAAGCGTAGTGCCCAACGGGCACTACGCGAATGTCGGCACCTGTTTTTTTAAGCGTGCCCGGCGCTACCGGTCCAGGCGTGAGCAGGATTACAGCAATACGATGCCCTGATTACACGCACATTAAGCGCGTGTCGACGGCAATCTGGACATGCAAGTTGTTCAGCGTTTAGAAAGGTGTAACAAGCCCCAGGGCCGTTGCTTTGATCAACGCAGCGCTACGGCTCGAAACGCCGAATTTAAGACGAATATTGCTGAAATGAAAGTTGACTCCCGACTCCGTGCATTTGAGGATCAGCGCAATCTCCCAGGAGGTTTTGCCCTGAGCCCCCCAAGCGAGCACTTCCTTTTCTTTGGGGGTGAGTTTGATAGCGTTCAGCGGGTTCTCTTTGGTCTGGGCGTCGGGCTGGAGGTATGTTGATTGTCCACTGCTCGCTGATTGAGGCTGATGCATGGCAAGACGCTCCCATAGATCAAAAAACGTAAGTGGGTTGTAGGAAATCTCTCTGTGTGAGAGGAGTATCCCGTAGGGTTTTTCCTTGCTATGGGCTTATTTATAAACCGTTCTCAGGTGTTTGGAACCTGTCAAAAATAACAGTCCGAGTACATTTCTGATCTCGGACCGGCAGGCGAGGCACCGCATTGCTTCGCCCCCTGACTGACCCCTTATTCCAGACTCAGCCCTTGCGTGCAGCGGGCAGATGGCGCAAGTTTTATCTGGACACATATCGACGAATCGTGACGACAAGGGCCGCACGTAATGAGCAATCACAAGATCGAAATTCGTCGCAGCAATGTCGAAAAAATCCTTCTCGGAGCCGAAAAGGTCTTTGCCGAAAAAGGCTTTGCGGGCACCGCCATGGCGGATATTGCCGCTGAAGTTGAGCTGCCTCGTTCCAACTTGCACTACTACTTCAGTACCAAAACCGAGCTGTATAACGCGGTTTTGCTGGGTTTGCTGGAGGTGTGGAAGCAAGATGCGCTGTGTTTTGAAACCTATGATGACCCGCGCCTGGTCCTCAGCAGTTACATTCGCGCCAAGATGACCCACTCACGTACGCGCCCCTACGGCTCGAAAGTCTGGGCAGACGAAATCATCCATGGCGCGCCCACACTGGGGCTCACGCTGGATGCGAGTCTCTATGATTGGGCAAAAATGAAAGAAGCCAAAATCCGCCAGTGGGTGGCAGACAAACGGATATTGCCGGTAGAGCCGTCCAGCGTGTTGTTCATGATCTGGGCTTCAACCCAGCACTACGCAGACTTCGATCACCAGGTGAATATCATCAACGAGCATCAGCCGTTGAGTGACATCCAGTTCGAGCGCGCCATACACAGTGTCACCAGCATCATCCTGCGCGGCATCGGGCTGGAACCCTGAAAGATTCTCCCCTCCGACCCGTAGTCGCTGAGGAGCGGAGCGAGGCTGCGATCAAGAGCAAGCGATCGCGAGCAAGCCCGCTCTCACAGGGGTTCAAGAAGCCACGTGGTACGGATTACGCGGGTCGTGGTTCCAGTCCAGGAACGGCTTGCCGGTGTTTTGCGGCACCATCTCGATACAGTCGTCTACCGGGCAGGTGATCTGGCACAGGTTGCACCCTACGCACTCATCGTCAATCACTTCATAGCGGTGCGTCCCGTCAGCCAGTTTCTGGCTGGAAATGGCCTGGTGCGAGGTGTCTTCGCAGGCGATGTGACAACGACCACAGCCAATGCATGCCTCTTGGTCGATCTTGGCGATGACTTGGTAATTTATATCCAGATATTTCCAGTCAGTGGTATTGCCCACGGCCCGACCCGAAAAGTCCTCCAGGCTCGAATAGCCTTGGCTGTCCATCCAGCGCGACAAACCGTCTTTCATCTCGTCAACAATCCGAAACCCGTGGAGCATGGCCGCGGTGCACACTTGCACGGCGCCACAGCCCAGGGCGATAAATTCCGCTGCATCGCGCCAACTGCCAATGCCGCCAATCCCGCAGATCGGCAAACCTTGGGTCTGTGGGTCGCGGGCAATTTCGGCCACCATGTTCAGCGCGATCGGCTTGACGGCCGAGCCGCAGTAACCTCCGTGAGTGCTCTGGCTGCCCACCACAGGCAGGGCGACCATGCGATCAAGGTCGACACTGGTGATCGAATTGATGGTGTTGATCAACGACACCGCATCGGCACCGCCGCGATGGGCCGCCCGGGCGCTGAGGCGGATATCGGTGATATTGGGCGTCAGCTTGACGATCACCGGCAGCGAGCAGTACGTCTTGCACCAGCGCGTGACCATTTCCACGTACTCCGGCACCTGGCCAACGGCCGCGCCCATGCCGCGTTCCGGCATGCCGTGGGGGCACCCAAAGTTCAGCTCGATGCCATCAGCACCCGTGGCTTCAACCAGCGGCAGGATGTACTTCCAGGCTTGCTCCTCACACGGCACCATCAGCGACACAATCAGTGCGCGGTCTGGCCAGTCTTTCTTGACCTGAGTGATTTCACGCAGGTTGATTTCCAGCGAGCGGTCGGTAATCAACTCGATATTGTTGATGCCCATGACCTCACGGTTAGGCCCGAAGTGCGCCGAATAGCGTGAGGATACGTTGACCGCCGCCGGGTCTTCGCCCAGGGTTTTCCAGACCACGCCGCCCCAGCCTGCCTCATAAGCGCGGACCACGTTATAGGCTTTGTCGGTCGGCGGCGCAGAGGCCAGCCAAAAGGGATTGGGGGCTTTGATACCGGCGAAGTTAATCGAGAGATCGGCCATTTACGCAGCCTCCTGAGTGAGCATGAGTTGGGCATGAATGGCTTGCGCGGCCAGCTTGCCGTGTTGCACCGCTTGCACGGTCAGGTCCTGGCCCAGCGAGGTGCAATCGCCACCGGCATACACGCCGGGGATGCTGGTGCGCAGGTGCTCATCCACGGTGATCCGATCGCCTGTGCGCTGGAGTGAATGGGCCAGCGGGTCACTCAGGGTGGCTTCGTCAAAGGTTTGGCCGATGGCCTTGAATACCGCATCGGCGGCCAGCTCAAAGGTTTCGCCGGTTTTCACCAGGCGACCGTCTGCAAGGCGGGTGCGGGCAAAGCGCATGCCGCGAACTTGGCCCTGATCGTCGAGCAACACCTCATCGGGTTGGGCCCAGGTCATCAGGCGCACCTGATTGGCCTTGGCGATGTCTTGCTCATGGCCGGTCGCACCCATGTCTTCCTGACCACGGCGATACACCAGGTTCACCTCGCGGGCGCCCAGACGGGCCATTTGTACGGCCATGTCGATAGCGGTATTGCCCGCGCCCAACACGATGCAACGTTCGGCCAGTGGCAGTTGGGTCAGGTCGTCGCTTTGGCGCAGCTCGCGAATGTAGTCAGTGGCAGCCAATACACCGGGTGCCTCTTCGTGGGCCAGACCGAGCTGCCGACTGGCGGCCAGGCCGATGGCCAGAAATACCGAATCAAATTGTTGGTGCAGGTCGCTCAGGCTCAGGTTGTCGCCCAAGCGCTGGCCGTGGCGAACTTCGATGCCACCGATCTGCAAGACAAAATCCACTTCACGCTGAGCGAAATCATCCACCAGCTTGTATTTGGCGATGCCGTATTCATTGAGACCGCCGGATTTTTCCCGGGCTTCGAAAATCACCACCTCGTGCCCGTGCAGGGCCAGCCGATGGGCGCAGGCCAGTCCGGCCGGGCCCGCGCCGACCACGGCAATGCGCTTGCCGGTTGAGGCGGCGCGGGTGAACGGGTACTCGTTGAATTGCGCATTATCAATCGCATAGCGCTGCAACAAGCCGATCAATACCGGCGCACATTCCTGCGCGTTATTGCGCACACACGCTTGCTGGCACAGCACTTCGGTGGGGCATACGCGGGCGCAACTGCCGCCGAGAATGTTGGCCGAAAGGATTTTCTGCGCAGCGCCTTGAACGTTTTCCTGCTGGATATTGCGAATAAAAGACGGAATGTCGATGTCGCTTGGGCACGCATTTACACACGGTGCGTCGTAGCAATACAGGCAACGCGAGCTTTCCAGTTCAGCCTGACGGGCGCTGAGCGGTGGCGCCAGATCAGTGAAGTGACTGGCCAGCACCAGCGCATTTTCATGGGGGTGCGGTAGATGATTCAGGGACTTGATCACAGGAATTGCCTCACGGTTGTGGGAAGCGTCTGCCTCTGACGGGCAGTGGTGGTGTACTCAGCGCTTAACAGCAACGGGCTGGTGATGCTCGGCGCGCTTTTTCAACAGGTCGAACACGGCGGGGTAGGCCGGGCGTTCGATATAACGCCCGGCGCCGCGTTCGGCCCGCAAATCGCCATCGGCCCAGACCACCCGGCCCTGGCTGATGGTGTGACTGGGCACTCCGCGTACGGTCTTGCCTTCGAAAATATTGAAGTCGACCTGCTGGTGGTGGGTTTTAGCGGAAATGGTGCGTGTGCCCTGCGGGTCCCACAGCACCAGATCGGCATCGGCGCCGACGCGGATTGCGCCTTTGCGCGGGTACAGGTTGAAAATTTTCGCGGTGTTGGTCGAGGTCAGCGCCACGAACTCCTGCATCGACAAGCGCCCGGTGTTCACGCCTTCATCCCAGAGCACGGCCATGCGGTCTTCGATACCCGCCGTGCCGTTAGGGATTTTGCTGAAGTCGTCACGCCCGGCGGCCTTTTGCTCAGCACAGAAACAGCAATGGTCAGTGGCGGTGGTGTGCAAGTTGCCGGATTGCAGGCCGTGCCACAGCGCTTGTTGGTGGCCCTGTGGACGGAAGGGCGGGCTCATCACATAGCCGGCGGCGGTTTGCCAGTCGGGGTTTTGATACACGCTGTCATCGAGCAGCAAGTGCCCGGCCAGCACCTCGCCGTACACCGGCTGGCCCTGGCTGCGGGCATAGGTGATTTCGTCCAGCGCTTCACGGGTCGAGACGTGTACCAGGTACAACGGTGTGCCAATGGTTTGCGCAATGCGAATGGCCCGGCTGGCGGCTTCACCCTCAACTTGCGAAGGCCGCGATAACGGGTGGGCTTCCGGGCCGGTGATGCCCTGTGCCAGCAGCTTGCGTTGCAAGTGATACACCAGTTCGCCGTTTTCTGCGTGCACGGTGGGCACCGCGCCCAGTTCCAGGCAGCGTTCAAAGCTGGCGACCAAGGTGTCATCGGCGGCCATGATCGCGTTTTTGTAGGCCATGAAATGTTTGAAACTGTTGATACCGTGATGGCTCACCAGCTCGGCCATTTCTTCGCGGACCTGCTCGCTCCACCACGTGATGGCGACATGGAAACCGTAGTCCGACGCGGACTTCTCAGCCCAGCCGCGCCACTGGTGAAAGGCTTCCAGCAACGACTGCTGAGGGTTGGGAATGACAAAGTCAATAATCGACGTTGTCCCGCCTGCCAGACCTGCCGCCGTACCACTGAAAAAGTCTTCACTGGCAACAGTGCCCATAAACGGTAACTGCATATGCGTGTGGGGATCGATACCGCCGGGGAGTAAATATTGGCCACTGCCATCCAGCACTTCACAACTGGGCGGAACTTCAAGATCAGTGCCAATTGCGCGGATTAGACCGTCTGCGCAATAAACATCAGCGCGGTAACTTTCATCATGGGTCACTAGCGTAGCGCCACGGATTAACAGCGACATACCAAGTTCCTCGCAGGCAGACCGGCTGGGGCCGGTTCTAATGTTGTTATTACGACCGTAGTACAGGTTTTTATTCCTGTCACTGGTGACAGGAATAAAATCTAGTGGGTTGTTAAGGAATGAGCAAATATTATTTTCAAGTATGCATGTGTGACTTAATTTATTGATTTATATAGGTTTAATCTTTAAATCACCAAATTGGTGCGCGCTTTCACCATTTCGGCGCACTTGACAGGAATTAAATATGGGTGAAGTTTCTTATGCTAAATCAGGCGCTTGAAGTCTTCGGAGAACAGCCAGAGCCAAACAAAAATAAATAAGCGTGCACCGATATGTTTCGTTTAGTTCTATCCGGCAATGCAAACTATTCTTGATAAGGGTTTATCGGCGTGTTGTGTGCGGTTTAAAAGTGCTTATAAACCAGCGAGTTGTAAGGTGTGAACACAACTGTCCGTGAACACAATAATTAACACGGCACAGTTTTTGATTGTCGCTGCCATTACCTCGCGGCCTTGGTCCGCGGTGATTGCACAGAGAATCGCTCTGCGTCCGTGCGCAGGGTTAATCACCATAAAAAAGAGAGTGAATGAGCATGCAACCGAGCAGATCCCAAGTCACCGAACGCGATGGTTTGTACGAATTGGAAGCCGGGCCTGAAGTTCTCGATAGCCCCCGATACAACCATGACATTGCCCCCACCCGCGTGCATGAGCGCACCTGGAATAAATGGCACATCACCGCGCTGTGGGTGGGCATGTCGATTTGTGTGCCGACTTACACCCTGGGCGGAGTATTGACCGCTTACTTCGGGCTGTCCGTCGGTGAGGCGCTGCTGGCGATTTTGCTGGCCAATATCGTGGTGCTGATCCCGCTGACGCTCAACGCTTTTGCCGGCACCAAATACGGCATTCCCTTTCCGGTGCTGTTGCGGTCCTCGTTCGGCATCCTCGGGTCCAACGTCCCGTGCCTGATCCGGGCACTGGTGGCCTGTGGCTGGTTCGGGATCCAGACCCTGTTCGGTGGCCTGGCCATCCACTTGTTTCTGGGATCGGTGTTCGAAGGCTGGAAAAGCCTGGGGGGCATCGGTGAAGTCATCGGTTTCATGCTGTTCTGGGCACTCAACCTGTGGGTAGTACTACGCGGAGCCGAGTCGATCAAATGGCTTGAGACCCTGTCTGCGCCGCTGTTGGTGCTGGTAGGGCTGGGCCTGCTGGTGTGGGCCTTGCCGAATGTGTCGATGACCGAACTGTTGGCCCAGCCGCCGAAACGCCCTGAAGGGGCCAGCGTGTATGGCTACTTTTTTGCCGGGCTGACGGCGATGGTGGGTTTTTGGGCTACCTTGTCGCTGAATATTCCCGACTTCAGTCGCTATGCCAAAAGCCAGAAAGACCAGATTCTGGGGCAGATATTTGGCCTGCCGCTGACCATGTTTCTGTTCGCCGCGCTGGGTGTGATCATGACTGCCGCCTCGCAGAAACTGGTGGGCGTGACCGTCTCCGACCCCGTCAGCCTGATCGGCCATATTCAAAGCCCCGGCTGGGTCGCGCTGGCCATGGCGTTGATCATCATCGCCACCTTGTCGACCAACACCGCCGCCAACATCGTTTCCCCGACCAATGACTTCCAGAACATCGCGCCCAAGCTGATCAACCGCACCACAGCGGTGATTTTGACCGGGCTGGTGGGGCTGGCGCTGATGGCCCATGAACTGCTGAAAAAACTCGGCTTGCTGGTCTCGGATGTCAGCCTCGAAACCGTGTATTCCAACTGGTTGCTGGGTTACTCCAGCCTGCTGGGGCCGATTGCCGGGATCATGGTGGTCGACTATTTCATCATTCGTCAGCAAAAACTCGACCTCGCCGGGCTCTACCGCGACGGCGTGTACCCGGCCTGGAACTGGAACGGTTTTATCGCCTTTGGCGTGCCGGTGGTCTTGACCCTGATGTCGTTGGGTAGCAGCGCTTTCAGCTGGTTTTATGACTACGGCTGGTTCACCGGGTCGCTGCTCGGTGCCGCGATTTACTACGGCTTGTGCCGCCTGAGCAGCCCGCAAACAGCGGCTGCCAAAAGCACGATCTGACCCAATAAAAACTGCCTGAGGAATAAAAAAATGAACGCAGCACATCCCCTTCAGCAGCAAGCCACTCAGTCGATCAACGGTGAACGCCTGTGGGCGTCACTGATGGAACTGGCCAAGCTGGGCGCTACGGTCAAAGGCGGTGTGTGCCGCCTGGCCCTGACCGACCTCGACCGTCAGGCCCGGGACATTTTTGTACGCTGGTGCGAAGACGCCGGTTGCACCGTCAGCGTCGATGCCGTGGGCAATATCTTCGCCCGCCGACCGGGGCTTAATCCTGACCTGCCGCCAGTGATGACCGGCAGTCACATCGACACCCAACCTACGGGCGGCAAGTTTGATGGCTGTTTCGGCGTGCTGGCCGGGGTCGAAGTGCTGCGTACCCTCAATGACCTGAACATCCAGACACAAGCGCCGATTGAAGTGGTGGTATGGACCAACGAAGAAGGCTCGCGCTTTGCCCCGTGCATGATGGGCTCGGGGGTGTTTGCCGAAAAATTCACCCTCGAAGAAACCCTCGCCAAAACCGATGCCCAAGGCATCACCGTTGGCGAAGCACTCAACGCCATTGGCTATGCAGGCAGCCGCAAGGTCAGCGGGCATCCGGTGGGTGCTTACTTTGAAGCGCACATCGAGCAGGGGCCGATTCTGGAAGACGAACGCAAAACCATCGGTGTGGTGCTCGGGGCGCTGGGTCAAAAATGGTTCGACCTCAACCTGCGCGGCGTCGAAGCCCATGCCGGGCCAACCCCCATGCACTTGCGCAAAGACGCGCTGGTCGGCGCGGCGGCCGTGGTCGCGGCGGTCAACAAAGCTGCCCTGGGCCATCAGCCCCATGCCTGCGGCACCGTGGGTTGCCTGCAGGCTTACCCCGGCTCACGCAACGTCATCCCCGGTGAAGTGCGCATGACCCTGGATTTTCGTCACCTTCGGCCGGAACGGCTGGACTCGATGATCAGCGAAGTTCGCGACGTGATTGAGGCGACGTGCGCCAAGCACGGTTTGAGTTTTGAACTCACCCCGACGGCGGATTTCCCGCCGCTGTACTTCAACCCCGATTGCGTCAACGCGGTGCGCAACGCGGCGAGCGAGCTTGGCTTAAGCCACATGGACATCGTCAGCGGAGCAGGGCACGACGCGATCTTCCTCGCCGAACTGGGCCCGGCGGGCATGATCTTCGTGCCGTGTGAAGGCGGCATCAGCCACAACGAAATCGAAAACGCCGACCCCAAAGACCTGGCGGCGGGTTGCGCGGTGCTGCTCAAAGCCATGCTGGCAGCCTCCGAAACTGTAGCTGCCCAGCACTAATTGCCCTGTAGGAGGGGCCGCCCCGTCTTCGACGCCGCGCTGTCGCGCAGCAAACAGGCCGCCGAGTATCTTCAGCATCCCCCAATCGGTTCCCTCTCCTTCGGGAGAGGGCTAGGGTGAGGGGGCTTTTGACTTGAGTACATATCCGTTGCTGCGGCAACGGCCACTTAGGGTTCCGGCCTTACGCCGCGTCACTTTGCAAAAGCGGCAAAGTAACCAAAACGCTTTTGCCCCTACCCCTCGGTGCCTCGCTTTGGCTCGGCATGCCCTCACCACAGGCCTTGCTCCGTAGGCCCGCCGCGATCGGCCATCCATGGCCGTGTCGCGGCTAACCCGGCGTCCTGCCGGGTTACCCACTGCGCAAAACCTGCGTTCGGCCAGCGTGGTTTAATGGGGCCTTTTAGATCAAGATCAAAAGCAAGATCTAGATCAAAAGATCGCGAGACAAGCTCGCTCCTACAGAGATTTTTGATCTACTGCTGCCCCTCCCAACCGCCCCCCAACGCGGTTAATAACCCGACACTGGCTTGCAATTGCCGGGTACGCAGGGCTTGTACCTGGCGTTCGGCCTGTAATGCAGCGGTTTGCGCGGTCACTACATCCAGATAGCTCACGGCGCCCGCTTCATAGCTGTTAGTGGCCAGGGTCTGGGTGTGTTGCGCGGCATTGGCTGCGGCTTGTTCGTCGAGGTTTTCCTGTTGCAGGTCACGCAATTGCGCCAGGTTGTCTTCGACTTCGCGCACGGCGCGCAGCACTTGGCTGCGGTAATGCGCAGAGGCTTCTTCGAACTCGGCCTTGGCCTGGCGCTCCTGGGCATCGAGCCTGCCGCCGTCAAAAATCGGCAAGCTGACCAGCGGGCCCAGCGCCCAAAAGTGGTTGCCCGCCGCCAGCAGGTTGCCAGCGCCCTGATTCTGCCCGCCAAACAGGCCGGTCAGGCTAAAGTCCGGGTACCAGGCGGCCTTGGCCACGCCGATTTGCGCGTTGGCGGCAAATACCCGACGCTCAGCCGCAGCGATATCGGGGCGGCGTTGCAGCAGGGTGCTGGGCAGGGCTTGCGGTGGCTGCGGCAGGTTTAAGGTCTCGTTGCGCGCGGCCAGCTGGAACTGGCTGGCGGGCACGCCCACCAGTTCACCAATGGCATGCTCGGTCAGGTTGCGTTGACCGCGCACATCGTCCAGTTGCGCTTCGGCCTGAGCCAATTGGTTCTGTGCGCGGGTCAGGTCCATCTCCGAGGCAATTTGGCCTTGATAACGTGCCTTGGTCAGGTCCAGGGCCTGTCGGTAATCGTCCAGCGATTTGGACAGGATGCGGCTTTGCGCATCCAGGCCATCGAGCTGAACGTAAAGGCCGGTCAGTTGCTTCTGCAAGCTTAAGCGTGCCACCGCTAGGTCGTCGGCCGAGGCCTGAACCTGTGCATCACCGGCGGCGACCTGGTTGCGGATTTTGCCCCACAGGTCCAGGTCGAAGCTCAGCGCAAAGCCTGCGGTGTTGCTGTTGTACACCGATGGCTGGGTGCTGCCGCGCAACGGTCGGTTGTCCGATTGGCGCTGGCGCAAGGTTTGCTCGCTGGCGGTGATTTGCGGGAACAACCCGGCATGCAACTGGCTGGCATACGCCTGCGCCGAATCGAAGTGCGCGAGGGCCGCCGCAAGGTCCGGGTTGGCGTTGAGCAAGCGCTGTTGCAGGTCGTTCAAGCGCTCATCCTGATAAGCGCGCCACCACTGTGGCGACACGCTGTCACCCGGCTGCGCACTGTGCCACGGGCCATCGCTGGTCTGCTCGCGGTAGTGCTGCGGCAGGTCCAGCACCGGCGGTTTGTACGTCGGGGCCAATGAGCAGCCTTGCAGCGCGAGCGCCAGCAGCAAGGCGCTGCGTTTAAGTTTTGGCGACATGAGGGGCTCCCGCATCGGCAAGTTTGACCGAGTCGCCGTCACGCAAAGAATCAGGCGGGTTATCGATGACGGTGTCAGTGGGTTTCAGGCCCTGATCGATCACCAGTTTGTCGCCCAGGTCCATGCCGATATGAATGTCCTGCAAGTGCACGTGTTGCGCGGTGTCCAACACGGCCACCTGGGTGCCCTGGGCGCGGAAGATCAACGCACTGGCCGGAATGCTGACGCCATGGGTGTCTGCCGGAATCGACAAAACCGCTTCGGCGTAGTCGCCGGGCAGCAGGGCGTCGTTGGGGTTTTGCACCACGAACTGTGCGGTCAGGGTGCCGGAGCGCCGGTCAATCGAGGTCGAGTTGCCCACCAGCGTGGCGCTGAAGGTTTGCCCCGGATGCTCAGGCACATTGAGTTGCACCTGCATGTTGGGGCGAATCACGCTGGCGTAGTTTTGCGGCACCGGCACGTACAGACGCAGTTGATGGGTGTCGGCAATGTCGAACAGTTCCGGATCGCTGTCGGTGTCGGCCTTCACCAGTTGACCAATGTCGGTGTTGCGCGCAGTGATGGTCCCAGCAAAGGGCGCGCGGATGGTTTTGTAGTCTTCCAGCGAAGACAGCCGTGCGTAGTCCGCTTCGGCGGCCTGCGCGTTGGCTTTTGCGGCAGCGGCGTTGGACTGCTTCTCGTCGGCCTCCTGACGCGACACCGAATGGCTGTCCACCAGGTTTTGCCAGCGCGTCGCGGTGGTCGCGGCGAGCTTGGCATTGGATTGCTCTTGCAACATGTGCGCGTGAGCCTGTGCCAGTTGCTGGTCTAGATCGGGGCTGTCAATCACCGCCAACACCTGACCGGCCGTGACCTTGCTGCCGATGTCGCTGGTCCAGCTTTTCAGGTAACCGTTCACCCGGGCGTGAATCGGCGCCTTGCTCCAGGCTTCCAGGTGCGCGGGCAGGCGCAGGGTGTCGCCGTGGGCGTTTTGCAAAGGCTGGAACACGTTGACCACGGGCAGGGCGGCGGCTTCGGTCCAACCGACCACCGCCTGCTCATGCCGGCTGCGCGCGGCGAGGCCATTGGCGACCAGCAGCGCGGCCAGTGTCAGGCCGCCGATGCCCAGCAGCATCAGGCGCTTGCGCGAAGGTTTTTGATCAGACGACATGGGTAGTTTCTCCAGCAGCAGCGCGATTTTTTTCACGGCCGTGCACCAGGCTGAATACCACGGGCACGAACAGCAGAGTGGCGACGGTTGCCAGCATCAGACCACCGATCACGGCGCGTCCGAGCGGGGCGTTCTGTTCTTCCGAGATGGCCAGCGGCAGCATCCCGATCATCATCGCCAGGGCGGTCATGCACACCGGGCGGAAACGGGTGTAGCCCGCTTCAAGTGCAGCCTTGAGGGCATCGCCGTGAACGGCCAGGCGCTCTCGGCAGAAGCTCACCACCAGAATCGAGTTGGCGGTGGCCACCCCCATGCACAAGATCGCGCCGGTCAAGGCCGGGACCGACAGCGAGGTGCCGCTGAGGAACAGCATCCACACGATCCCGGCCAGGGCGGCGGGCAGGGCGGTGATGATCACAAACGGGTCAAGCCAGGACTGGAAGTTGACCACGATCAGCAGGTAGATCAGCACCACCGCACCGAGCAGGCCAAAACTCAGGCCGCTGAACGCCTCATGCAGTGCGTCGATCTGGCCGTGCAGGGAGATGATCGCGCCTTTGGGGCGCAGGTCCGACGCACCGTCGATGACCTTTTGCACATCCGCTGCCACCGAGCCCAGATCGCGGCCCTGAATGTTGGCGTACAGGTCCAGGGTGGGCTGGATGTTGTAGTGCGTGACCACGGCCGGGCTGTCCACTCGGCTGATGGTTGCCAGCCCGCCGAGAATCGCCGACTGGCCATTGCTGCCGGTCACCGGCAAGGCTTCCAGCGTCGGCAGGCTGTCGAGGCGATACTGCGGCGTGGCGGCTACCACGCCATAAGACACACCGTTTTGCGGGTTGAGCCAGAACGTTGGTGCCACCTGCGAGCTGCCGGCCAGCGAGGCCACCATACTGTTGGTCACGTCGCGCTCGGTAATCCCCAGGCCATTGGCCCGCAGACGGTCGACCTTGACTTGCAGTGACGGGTAACCCACGGACTGCTGGATGCGCAGGTCGGCAATGCCCGGTACATGTTGCAGGCGCCGTTGCAGTTCCAGGGCGTAGGCCCGGTTGGCCGCGTCGTCACGCCCGGAAATCTTCACGTCCAGCGGCGCCGGGGCACCGAAGTTGAGGATCTGGCTGCTGATGTCGGCGGGCATGAAGGCGAACTGGCTGCCGGGGAAGCTCTCGGGCAGGGCTTCGCGCAAGCGTTTGACATACTCGGCGGTCGGGCCGTGATTGGCTTTGAGGGTGACCTGGATATCGCCATCCTGCGGGCCAATGGTGCCGCTGCTGCTATACGCCATGTCGATACCGCTCAACGGGATGCCGATGTTATCGATGATGGTGTCCAGTTGGTCGGCCGGGATGATCTCGCGAATGCGCGATTCGATATGGTCAAACGCCGCTGCGCTTTCCTCGATCCGCGTCCCCAATGGCAAGCGCACGTGCAAGGCCAGCGCCCCGGCATCGGTTGCCGGGAAAAAGTCCTGGCCCAGGGTCGGGAGCAAGACAAAGGACGCCAGCACACAGGCCATGAAGCCGAGCAAAAAGCGTTTGCGATTGGCCAGCGCCAGTTCCAGCACGCCGTAGTACGCATCGCGCACGGCCGAGAAGCGCCGTTCAAAACCTTGCTGGAAGTTCAGCAACGCACGCACTGGCGCCGAGTGTGTCCGGGTCGGCTGATCGCCCTCGTGATGGTTGATGTAGCCGTCTTCCGGGTGATGCCCGGGGCCTTGCTCAGGGTTGTGTGGCTTGAGCAGGAACATCGCCAGGGTCGGCACCAGGGTCCGCGAGAGGATGAACGAGCTGCCCATCGCGAAAATCACCGAGAGTGCCATGGGGCGGAACAGGTAACCGGCAATCCCCTGCAACATGAACATCGGCACAAACACGATGCAGATACACAGCAGCGAGACAAACGCCGGGCCAACGATCTGTTTGGCACCATCGAGAATCGCCTTGCGCACCGTCTTGCCTTGCTCAAGGTGCCAGTTGATGTTCTCGATGGTCACCGTCGCATCGTCGACCAATATCCCCACCGCCAGCGCCAGCCCCCCGAGCGTCATCACGTTCAGGGTTTGCCCGGTGGCGGCCAACAGAGCAATCGCCGAGAGCACAGCCAAGGGGATCGACACGGCAATGATCAGGGTCGAACGCCAGCTGCCAAGGAACAGCAGAATCATGGCGCTGGTGAGCAGGGCGGCAATGATCCCTTCCTGCGCCACGCTGCCTACTGACTGTTTAACGAACACCGAAGCGTCGCCCAGCAAGGAAGTTTTCAGCGAGGGCGGTAAGGTTTCATTGATGCGCGGCAGCATCCCGCGAATCCCGTCGACAATCGACAGGGTCGAGATATTGCCGTTCTTCAGTGCGGGCATAAGCACGGCGCGATGGCCGTCGACTCGCACGATGTTGGTCTGTGGCGGCGAACCATCCCGCACGTGGGCCACTTGACCAATGGTGATCAGCGCACCGTCAACGGTCTTGATGGGCAAGTCGTTGAGCTCATCAATCGCCGTGGGGCTGTTGTTCAGCATCACGGTGTATTCGTAAGTGCCGAGCTTGGCCGTGCCCACCGGAATGATCTGGTTCTGCGCGGCCAGCGCGTTGCCCACGTCTTGCGCCGACAGGCCTTTGGCCGCAAGGGCCTGCGGGTCGAGGTCAAGGGTGATCTGGCGCTGCTTGCCGCCCATGGGCGTGGGCATGGCCAGGCCGGGCAGGGCGCTCAGGGGCAAGCGAATGTTGTTCTGTACCAGGTCGCGAATTTTCGCTTCCGAGAGCGTCGGGCTGGAAAACGCCAGTTGCAGGATCGGCACCGTCGACGCGCTGTAGTTAAGAATCAGCGGCGGGGTGATGCCAGGCGGCATCTGCTTGAGCACGGTTTGTGACACGGCGGTCACTTGCGCGTTGGCCGTGCGGATATCGACGCCTGGCTGGAAGAAGATCTTCACAATGCCCATGCCGGGTAAAGATTGAGACTCGATGTGTTCGATATCGTTAACGGTGGTACTCAGTGAGCGTTCGTAGGTGTAAATAACTCGACCTGCCATGTCGGCAGGCGCCAGCCCTGTGTATTGCCACACCACGGCAACCACGGGAATACCGATGTCAGGGAACACATCCGTCGGGGTGCGCAAAGCCGCGAGAGGCCCGATGATGCAGATAAAAATCGCCAACACGATAAACGTGTAGGGCTTGTGCAGTGCGGTCTTTACCAGCCCGAGCATGCCTGAACCTCCAAAGGAGTGAAAATTGCAAACACGGGCAGTCTTACCGTCACACCTTAACTTTCAGCTTTCACCAACATGAAGGTTGCGTTAGTAAAGTCCTTAAACTCCCTTCACCTAGATTCATTGGGCTAGAGCGGTTTACGGGGCCAAGCTTGGAACCACTCGACGGGTTGACTCTCGGCCAGTCGCACTCTTTGGTTCCCTGTGTGAGGCATACCGTAATGAACCTTAAACCACTGCTGCTTATCCCGACCCTGAGCTTGGCCCTGCTATTGACAGCCTGTGCCGGCCCCATGCCAAAGCAAGATCCGGGTGAAGCCTGGATTGGTCTGCAGGAAGAAGGTAACAGCGACCTGATGGCCGAGCGCGTAGACGGCAAGAACATCAATGATGGCCGCTACTTTGAAGTCACCCCGGGCGCCCACAAACTGGACGTGACCTTGTATGAAGGCGCTACAGGTGATGAAAACGAGGTGGATTGCCAAGGCAATGTCAACTACCAGAACTTCAAGGCGGGCGAGCGCTACAAGCTGGTTGAGTCGAGCCTTGGTACTCACGTAAGCGCCACCCTAGTGGACGCAAGCGGTAAAGAAGTGGCCCACACCGCCGACTTCAACTGCATGCCGGGCTAATCCCCCACCCCCCCCCGCGGGTGCGGAACCATGTGGGAGCGGGCTTGCTCGCGATAGAATCGACGCGCTTGAAGATTGAAACGCGTTGTTCTAATCGCGAGCAAGCCCGCTCCCACAGTTGGTTTTAAGGGGGCTTTAAAAAGAACGAACGATCTTGCCCAAGGTTTCCATGGCCTTTTCAGTGGTCTCATCCCACGGGCTGCCGTAGTTCAGGCGGATGCAGTTTCTAAAGCGCTGGGTCGCCGAGAAGATCGGCCCCGGCGCAATGCTGATGCCTTGAGCCAGGGCCATCTGGAACAGCTTGAGCGAGTCCATCTGCTCAGGCAGTTCAAGCCACAAAAAGTACCCGCCCGCCGGTTTGCTGACCCGGGTCTGCGCCGGGAAATACCGCGCAATCGCTGCCAGCATCGCGCTTTGCTGGTCTTCCAGAGCATCGCGCAGGCGCCGCAGGTGACGGTCGTAGCCGCCGTGCTGCAAGTAATCGGCAATCGCCGCTTGGGCGGGCATCGACGGGCACAGCGAGGTCATCAGTTTCAGCCGCTCTACCTTCTGCGCAAAACGCCCGGCAGCCACCCAGCCAACCCGATAACCCGGCGCCAGGCTTTTCGCGAACGAACCGCAATGCATCACCAGCCCTTCGGTATCAAAGGCTTTGGCCGGTTTCGGCGCGTGCTGGCCGAAGTACAGCTCGGCGTACACATCGTCTTCAATCAGCGGCACTTGATGCTCGCGCAACAGCTCGACCAGCGCCTGCTTTTTGGCTTCGGGCATGGTCGCGCCAATCGGGTTTTGAAAACTGGTCATGCTCCACACGGCCTTGATGGTGTGCCGTTCAAGGGTATGGGCGAGTGCGTCGAGGTCCATGCCGTCACGCGGGTGCACGGGGATTTCCACGGCCTTGAGCTTGAGCCGCTCCAGCACTTGCAGGCAGGCGTAAAAGGCCGGGGCTTCAATGGCCACCAGGTCGCCGGGTTCGGTCACCGCTTGCAGGCACAGGTTCAAGGCTTCCAGCGCGCCGTTGGTGATCAGCAACTCCTCCATGGGCAGCATCAGGCCGCCGACCATATAACGCAGAGCGATCTGGCGACGTAATTGCGGGTTGCCGGGTGACATGTCGGTGACCACCATGCGCGGGTCCATTTCGCGGCTGGCGGTGGCCATGGAGCGGGCCAGGCGTTGCAGCGGAAACAACATCGGGCTGGGGAAGGCCGAGCCGAACGGCACGGTGTGCGGGTCTTTGATGGAGTCCAGCACCGAGAACACCAAATCACTCACATCGACCTGGGTGGACTCGGTGGGGTGGCTGCTGACTTCCGGCTCGGAAAACGGGCTGGGCGCATGGGTGTTGACGAAATACCCCGAACGCGGCTTGGCGCGAATCAGGCCACGGCGTTCGAGCAGGTAATAGGCCTGGAATACCGTAGACGGACTCACGCCGTAGGTCTGGCTGGCATAGCGCACCGAGGGCACGCGCTGGCCGGGGCCGAGCACCCCGGAACGGATCAGTTCAGCAATATCGTCAGCAAATTTTTCGTAGCGTTTCATGAACTAAAGCTCAGCTAATCCTGTGGGAGCGGGCTTGCTCGCGATGTTAACGACGCGGTTTGCCGGTATGGCCGGTCGATGCTATCGCGAGCAAGCCCGCTCCCACAGGAGAATGTGTGATTTAACGATTTATCGGTGCAACAAACCGGCTTTGGGCCACGCTGCGCACGCCGGGGTCTGCGGTGTCGGTGACCACAAACTCAAGGGTCTGGGAGCTGCTTTTCGGTGGTTCGGCCAATAACGCGACAGACACGGGCACTTCAGCAATCTCACCGGGGGCCAGGGTCAGCTCGGTTTTGCCGTTTAACTGGAAGTCATCGCCCTGTTGCAGCGCCACCCGGTAGTGCTGTGGCTGCTGGGTTTTGTTGATGATCTTGAGGCTGTAAATGTTCTCGATCTGGCCCAGGCTGTTTTCGCGAAACAGGCCCCGGTCCTTGATCACGTCCAGTGACACCATCGAACGTTGGTTCAAGGCAATGATCAGCGCGCCGATCATGACCACCAGAACCGCAGCGTAGCCAATCAGCCGGGGCCGCAGCAGGTGGGTTTTGCCGCCCTGCAATTCATGTTCAGAGGTGTAACGCACCAGGCCACGGGCATAGCCCATTTTGTCCATCACCGAATCGCAGGCATCGACACAGGCGGCGCAGCCAATGCACTCCATCTGCAAGCCGTCGCGGATATCGATCCCGGTCGGGCACACTTGCACGCACATTGTGCAATCAATGCAGTCGCCGAGCCCGGCCTGTGCCGGTTCAACCCCGCGTTTGCGCGGGCCACGGCTCTCGCCACGGCTGGCGTCATAGGCAATCGCCAGGGTGTCTTTGTCAAACATCACGCTCTGAAAACGTGCATACGGGCACATGTGCATGCACACCGCTTCACGCAGCCAGCCGGCGCTGAGGTAAGTGACACCGCTAAAAAACACCACCCAGAACAAACTGATGCCGGCTATTTCCAGGGTCAGCAACTCGGTGGCCAGCGGCCGGATGGGGGTGAAATAGCCGACGAAAGTCAGCGCGGTCATCACACTGATCGCCAGCCACAGTGCGTGTTTAGCCGTGCGCCGGGCAATCTTGTTGATGCGCCAGGGCGCGGCCTGCAGTTTGATGCGTTGGTTTCGGTCACCTTCAGTGACTTTTTCACACCACATAAACAGCCAGGTCCAGATGCTTTGCGGGCAGGTGTAGCCGCACCACACCCGGCCTGCAAACACCGTGATCGCAAACAGGCCAAAGGCCGCGATGATCAACAGCGCTGATAGCAAGATGAAATCCTGCGGCCAGAACGTCGCGCCGAAAATATGGAACTTGCTCTCGGACAAGTCCCAAAGCACCGCCTGACGGCCATCCCAATGCAACCAGACCGTGCCGAAAAACAGTAAAAACAAAAAGCCGCTGCCCGCGATTCGAATCGAACGGAACAGCCCGATAAAACTGCGGGTGTGGATCTGTGCGTCGGCAGGCTTGTTTTTTCTCGGTGCAGCGCGGCCAGGCGACGCTGCAACAGGTTCAAGTCTCTGCACGGGAATGTGTCTGCTCATGGTCTTTCGCTCATCAGCCTCCATCAGGCCAAGGCACTATCCCCCGCCAACTGTTTGCATAACAGGCTCAGCTGGTTGATTAAAAAGCAGATCAGAAAGATTTTTTGGCAAGCTGCGACACTCTACCGCAGCGGGGCCAGGTCCCGAGTTACGTGACATGTACGGGCATGGCGCCGGGCAGATGAACTGATCTTGATCACGTGCATTGAAGCCACCGATCAACGGCATGGACTTCAGGCTCCGCCCAATGGTTTGAACTTTAACCCTGGCGTTGCGCTCGTAACCCTGCACGCAGTATGGGTATAAGAGTTGCAAGTGTTTTGCCATGACACCGCTGGCGCGAGGTGTTATCCAACGCAAGTCGAGCGCCGGGCGATACAGATACGCCAACCACGACTAGGCTAGGAACTGACTGCGAGTTGTAGGTACAGCTCAGGGGATGGTTCAGCGGCATGCAGCGTCATGCGAAACCTTTAGCGTACGGAGAGCAGCATGAGTTCGAGTGGGCAGTCAGGTGGGGGTAAGGACGCGCTGTTACCCGCGATTGTGGACATTCAAGCACTGGTCCGGGCCGAGCATCCGGACCCGTTTTCAGTCTTGGGCCCGCATGCGGATGGCAAAGGCGGTCAGTTTATTCGGGCGTTTCTGCCTGGGGCGGTGAGTGTTCAGGTGCTGGCGCGCGAGGGTCAAGCGCTGCTGGGCAGACTTGAGCAGGCTCAAACGCCGGGCTTGTTTGTGGGGCATTTTGCGCAGGCGCAGGCGTATCTGTTGCAAGTCGATTGGGGCGATGTTCAGCAAATCAGTGAAGATCCCTACAGTTTTGGCCCGTTGCTGGGTGAGATGGATCTGTATTTGTTCGCAGAAGGCAATCATCGTGATTTGAGCCATTGCCTGGGGGCGCAACTGACCCACGTTGACGGTGTGCCAGGCGTGCGTTTCGCGGTGTGGGCGCCGAATGCGCGGCGGGTGTCGGTGGTCGGTGATTTCAACGGCTGGGACGGACGCCGTCACCCGATGCGCTTGCGCCATCCGAGCGGGGTATGGGAACTGTTTGTGCCGCGTTTGCTGGCCGGTGAAGCGTACAAATACGAAATACTGGGGGCCGAGGGCATCCTGCCGTTAAAGGCCGATCCCATGGCGCTGCAGACCCAACTGCCGCCGCTCACCGCGTCCATCGTGGCGGCGCCCTTGAACATTGACTGGCAGGACGCTGACTGGATGCACGCCCGTGCCCGGCATCAGCGTACCGACGCCGCCTTGTCTATTTATGAGCTGCACGTGGGCTCGTGGCAGTGTGAAGTCGATGACGTGGGGGATGTGTCGCGTCAGTACGGCTGGCGAGAGTTGGCCGAGCGCTTGATCCCTTACGTACAGCAGTTGGGTTTTACCCACATCGAACTGATGCCGATCATGGAACACCCGTTTGGCGGGTCGTGGGGCTATCAGCCGCTGTCGCAGTTCGCCCCCAGCGCTCGGTACGGCTCCCCAGAGGCCTTTGGCGCTTTTGTGAATGCCTGCCACGTAGCCGGGATCGGGGTGATTCTGGATTGGGTGCCCGCGCACTTCCCCAATGACACCCACGGCCTGGCGCAGTTTGACGGCACCGCGTTGTATGAATATGCCGACCCCCGTGAAGGTTTTCATCAAGACTGGAACACCTTGATCTACAACCTGGGCCGCACTGAAGTGCACGGTTTTATGCTGGCTTCGGCCTTGCACTGGCTCAAGCATTATCACGTTGACGGTTTGCGGGTCGATGCGGTGGCCTCGATGCTGTACCGCGACTATTCGCGCAAGGCTGGCGAGTGGGTGCCGAATATTCACGGCGGCCGGGAAAACCTCGAAGCGATCGACTTTTTGCGGCACCTTAACGACGTGGTCGCGCTGGAAGTCCCCGGCGCGCTGGTCATTGCCGAAGAGTCAACCGCGTGGCCCGGCGTTACCCAAGGGACCGAGCAGGGCGGCCTGGGCTTCTCGTACAAATGGAACATGGGCTGGATGCATGACTCGCTGCATTACATCCAGCAAGACCCGGTGTACCGCGCCCACCACCACAACGAGTTGAGCTTTGGCCTGGTGTACGCCTGGCACGAGCATTTCATCCTGCCGATTTCCCACGACGAAGTGGTACACGGCAAACATTCACTGATCGACAAAATGCCCGGAGACCGCTGGCAAAAGTTCGCCAACCTGCGGGCTTACTTGAGCTTTATGTGGGCGCATCCGGGCAAGAAGCTGCTGTTTATGGGCTGCGAGTTCGGCCAGTGGCGCGAGTGGAACCATGATGAGCAACTGGACTGGTACTTGCTGCAATACCCTGAACACCGGGGTGTGCAGAAACTGGTCAGTGACCTTAACCAGCTCTACCGCGAAGAGCCGGCGCTGCATGAGCAGGACGACGTGCCGCAAGGGTTTCAATGGTTGATTGGTGACGATGCGACCAACAGCGTCTACGCTTGGTTGCGCTGGAGCAAAGCCGGCAAGCCGGTGCTGGTCGTCGCCAACTTCACCCCCGTACCCCGTGAAGCCTACCGCGTGGGCGTGCCCGAGGCCGGGATCTGGCACGAGATCATCAACAGCGACGCCGGGGTCTATTCCGGGTCCAACTACGGCAATGGCGGCGGTGTGAACACAGACCCGCAACCGAGCCACGGCCAGGAAGTGTCACTGGCCCTGAACCTGCCGCCGTTGGGGGTGTTGATACTGCGGGCTGAGTAAAAACTCGCGTTGCCCTCTGTAGGAGCGAGCTCGCCTCGCGATCTTTTGATTGTTAAAAGATCGCGAGGGTGGGCCCCGGTTTATAAATGCACTTCAACCGCCAGCGGCAAATGGTCCGACAGGTGCGTCCAGGGCTTGTTGCCCAGAATGATGGGTTTATGCCCGGTGGCATTGCGCAGGTAAATCCGGTCAAGCCTTAACAAAGGCCAGCGCGCCGGGTAGGTCTTGGCCAATTGGCCGTGATGGCGTTCAAACACTTCATGCAGGTCATCACGCTGCGAGAGGGCGGCATTGCCTTGCAGCTTCCAGTCATTGAAATCTCCGGCAATGATCACCGGCTCATGGGGCGGCAAGGACTTGAGCAGTTGGTGAAGCAATACGATTTGTAGCTGACGATGGCTTTCGAGCAAGCTCAAATGCACGCAGATCGCATGCACGTTTTCATGCCCCGGTACGTCCAGCACACAATGCAGCAAGCCGCGCCGCTCAGGGCCGGTGATTGAAACGTCGAGGTTGCGCGACGATTTGATCGGGTATTTGGACAGCAGTGCATTGCCGTGATGCCCGTTCGGGTACACCGCATTGCGGCCGTAGGCAAAATCAGTCCACATGCTGTCGGCGAGGAATTCGTATTGCGAGGTTTTCGGCCACTCTTCATAGCGCGAGGCATGTTTCTCATGCTCACCGAGCACTTCTTGCAAAAACACCAGGTCGGCCGACGTGCTGCGCACCGCTTCACGCAGCTCTGGCAGGATGAAGCGGCGGTTGAACGCGGTAAAGCCCTTGTGGGTGTTGACGGTCAGTACTTTGATTCGGTGCACGGCAGGTTCGGGTACTGAGGCTATGGGCGCCCGAGTGTTGCCGACTACATCAATGGTCATGGTCGCTCCTGTCCTTTTAGGCGGCATGCCGCATGTCAATCACAGGGTTATAGCTTAAGGAATGGGGACGTGACTGATGTTTATCAAGCTTTGCGTGATTAGCCACGCACGTGTCTGGCACGGGCGTGGCTGACGGTTTCAAGACGGCTTGGCGTGTTGCAGTTCCAGCAGCACCAGTGAGCGGCCGGTCACGCTGTAGGGCGTGTTGAACGCCAGGGCAGGCGAGGTTTTGAGTTCAGGGTCGGTGGTGTCGAGCTTGCACACCCAACTGCCGCCATGGTCGACTTCGGGCAAGTTGAAGTCCAGTGTGTCGTGGCCCGCATTAACGATGATCAGCAAGGTGGCATCGGCCCCGGATTTCTGTACGCCGGAGATTTGTGTACGGCCATCAAGCAGCATGCCCAGGCAACGGTTTTGCGGGTCTTCCCAGTCTTGGGTGGTCATCTCGCTGCCTTCTGGGGTGAGCCAGGTGACGTCCTTGACCTCGGGTTGTTCGCTGCTATGACCCACCAGAAACACCCCGCGGCGCAAGATCGGGTAGTGCAGGCGCAGCTTGATCAGGCGTTTGACAAAGGCCAGCAGCGTTTTGGCGGGCTCGTCCAGTTCCCAGTTGACCCAGCCGATTTCGCTGTCCTGGCAATACGCATTGTTGTTGCCGTGCTGGGTGCGGGCGAACTCGTCACCCGCCACCAGCATGGGCGTGCCCTGGGCCAGTAACAAGGTGGCCATGAAGTTGCGCATCTGGCGCTGGCGCAGCGCGTTGATTTCGGGGTCGTCGGTGGGGCCTTCGACACCGTGGTTCCATGACAGGTTGTTATTGCTGCCGTCCTGGTTGTTTTCGTCGTTGGCTTCGTTGTGCTTGTCGTTGTACGACACCAGATCGTTAAGGGTGAAGCCGTCGTGGGCGGTAATAAAATTGACGGACGTATAAGGGCGACGTCCGCGTCGGTTGAACAGGTCGGCAGAGGCGGTCATGCGCCCGGCAAACTCGGCCAGTTGCCCTTCGTCGCCTTTCCAGAACGCCCGCACATTGTCGCGAAAGCGGTCATTCCACTCAGCCCAGCCCGGCGGGAAGCCGCCGACCTGATAGCCTCCGGGGCCGCAGTCCCAAGGCTCGGCAATCAGCTTGACCTGACGCAGCAGCGGGTCCTGGCGGCAGGCCACCAGAAAGCTGTGGCGCTCATCAAAACCATCGTGATAACGGCCCAGAATGGTCGCCAGATCGAACCGGAAGCCATCGACGTGCATCTCGCCGGCCCAGTAGCGCAGCGAGTCGGTGACCATCTGCAAGACGCACGGGTGGCTCAGGTCGAGGGTGTTGCCGGTGCCCGAATCGTTGATGTAGAAGCGCTTGTCATCGGGCATCAGCCGGTAATAAGAGGCGTTGTCGATGCCGCGCATGGACAGGGTCGGGCCTTGTTCATTGCCCTCGGCGGTGTGGTTGTAAACCACGTCCAGAATCACTTCCAGCCCGGCTTCATGCAGGTGCGCGACCATTTCCTTGAACTCGGCAATTTTGCCGCTGGCCAAGTAGCGCGGGTCGGGCGCGAAAAAGCTCAGGGTGTTGTAGCCCCAGTAGTTGGTCATGCCTTTTTGCAGCAGGTGCTGATCATTGACGAAACCGTGGATCGGCAGCAGCTCGACACTGGTCACGCCCAGGTTGCGAATATGTTTGATCACCTCATCGACCATCAGCCCGGCAAAGGTCCCGCGCACCGCCTCGGGCACCGCCGGGTGGCGCATGCTGATACCGCGCACATGGGTTTCGTAGAAGATCGTGCGCTCCCACGGCACGCTGATGCGGTGGTCATGGCCCCAGGTGTGGGCCGGGTCGATGACTTTGCACTTGGGCACAAAAGGGGCGCTGTCGCGCTCGTCAAAACTCAGGTCGGCATCCGGGTGGCCGATGGTGTAGCCAAACAGCGCCTCGGACCATTTGAGTTCACCCACCAATTGCTTGGCATACGGGTCGATGAGCAATTTATGGTGGTTGAAACGGTGGCCGTTTTCGGGGTCGTACGGGCCGTACACGCGATAGCCGTAGACCTGCCCCGGGTGCGCATCGGGCAGGTAGCCATGGAAGGTTTCGTCGGTGTATTCCGGCAGTTCGATGCGTTCCAGTTCGACTTCACCCGCAGCGTCGAACAGACACAGTTCAACCTTGGTGGCGTTGGCGGAAAACAGCGCGAAATTGACCCCCAGTCCATCCCAAGTTGCCCCCAGCGGGAAGGGCAGGCCTTCTCGAATGCGTGAGGGCTGCGGTGCTGCTGACGTGCTCGTGCTCATGGTCGCTCCTTGATAAGTGCCGGTGCTCAGGCGTTTCTCAACGCCGTGCATACTCCATCGCGTTCACAGCCGATGGCTTCAAGACCCCGCAGGTTTGCGTGGCGCCCGCGGTTTTTTCTCGGCAGGGGGTTTGGGCTTGGCAGGCGCTTTGGGTTTGGCCGCTTTCGGCGCCGGTTTAGTCGGTGCCAACGCTTCGGCCTGGGCCAGCTTGCGGGCCATTTCCCAGTGCCGATCATGCTGGCCGTCAGGCCTGCCTTCGGACTCCCAGATCTGGTAGGCAAACTCACGGATACGCTTATCGTCGTGACTCATGGCAATGGCTCCTCGGGTTATCGGTCTCGTTCATGGGCCTGCAAACGTGCGCAGGCGAGTAACTCGAAGCGCCGCGTTGCATCCAGGGTGTCCAGCAGGGTGTTGCAATCTGCCGGCAAGCGGCGGCACCAGTTGGGGTGGCCGCTGACGGTGCCGGGCAGGTTGGCCTGTTCTTCCAGGCCCAATGCATCTTCAATAGGCAGCAGTACCAGCGGCGCGCGGGTGTGGCCGAGAAAACGGATGCTCGCGTCCAGCGTGGGGGCGTTGCCCAGGGTTTCTTCCTGAAAATTCTGCGGGTCCTGACGCAATGCGCGGTCCAGCCCTTCGCATTCACGTTGGCGGTTGCGCCGCCAGTCATTGGCGGTGACCGGATCGATCAGGTTAAGGCGCTCGTTCCAGTCAATGTCACGGCCTTGCAGCCAGCCGTTGAGCGTTGGCAGGTCATGGGTGCTGGTGGTGGCGAGGGCGTCATCCGGCCAGGCCAGGATGGGCTTGAAGTGCGCGCCGTAGTCCTGCTCGAACAACAACACACGCATGCCGAGAATGGCCCGTTCGCTGAGCTTTTCACGCAGGCCTTCAGGGACCGTACCCAAGTCTTCACCCAAGACGATGGCCTGATGGCGCACCGACTCAAGGGCGACCAGACGCAGCAGGTCATCCACCGGGTAGTACAAATAAGCGCCTTGGTCAGGCGAGGCGCCCAGCGGGATGACCCACAAGCGTTGCAGCCCCAGCACATGGTCGATGCGCAAGCCACCGGCATGGGCAAAGTTGGCGCGCAGCATTTCGATAAAGGCGCGGAAGCCGCTGCGTTTCAGGCCCTCGGGGGAGAAAGCCGAGATGCCCCAGCCTTGCCCCGCGCGGTTGAGCAAGTCGGGTGGGGCGCCCACCGTCAATTGCGCCAGCAGTTCGTCCTGACGGCACCAGGCCTGGCTCCCTGCACCGTCGGCGCCCACCGCCAGGTCGGCGATCAAACCGATGGCCATGCCGCTGGCCCGCGCCGTGGCTTGCGCGCGGTCGAGGGTTTGCGCGATCAGCCACTGGCAGAACGCGTAGTAGGTGATGAGGTGCTGGTGCTCTTCAGCAAAGCGCAGCAGGGCCGGGCTGTCCGGGTTGCGTAGCTGCTCGGGCCAGTCGCGCCAGTCGAGGCTGCGTTGCTCGGCGGCGCTGACCGCTTGCAAGGCCTCGAAGCGGCAGTGGTTCTCCAGTGCTTCGCCGCCGACGTCGCGAAAGCGCTGGAAATCACTGAGCAGTGGCGAGTCTTCGTTGATGAAGTCTTCGTAGAGCTGGCGCAGCAACGTTTGCTTGGCGTGGGTCGCCGCAGGCCAGTCGATCAGCGGCAACTGCTCAAGGCGCTCAAATTCGTCTTTTAGCCCTGTGGTTTCAATCGCCCGGTCTACGGCATCGCCGCCCAGAATACTTGCGGGTGTCGCGTACAGGCAGTTAAGAAACAGACGGCTGGAGGGCGAATACGGGCTGTAGTGTTTCGGCGCGCTGCTGAACATGGCATGCAGCGGGCTGATGGCCAGTGCGTCTGCACCCCGTTCGCCAGCGGCCTGGAGCAGCACTTCAAGCGCCCGGGTATCGCCGAAACCGCCATCACCGGCGCGGCGCAATGAATACAGCTGCACGCTCAAGCCCCAGGTTCTGGGCGTTGACTGTTGCAGGGCATCGGCGATGCTGAAGCATTTGGCCGGTGCCACGGCCAGGGTAAAGAGCTGTTCCTCGACCTGCACCCGGTGATAACCGACAGGAATCATGCCCGGCAGCATGGCATCGGCGTCCAGCTGGATGGGCAGGGAGCCGCCGTTTTCCAGGTACACCGTGCAATGGCTGTGGGCGTGGAAATACCGCGACAGGTCCAGCGCCTTGCCCACGTCAGCGGTGAGCAAGGGCGGTAAGCGTTTGTTTTGTTGCTCCAACTGCAAGTTGAGCAAGCTGGTTTCAATGGCCTCAGGGCTGTCGGCTGGCAGCCCCAAACCGGCCAGAATGGCTTCCAGCACCGGTTGCGTAACCCTTTGCGGTTGGCCGTTGGCATCAATCCAGTCAACGGCCAGTCCGGCTCGGCCGGCGAGTATTTCCAATTGCGCTTCGCTCATTGGCGGGCTCCCTTGAAGGCTGGCGAGTGGCTATCGAACGTCGTGCAAATCAGGGTGTTGCGGTGCTAAAACTTGCTGGTACGCACCATGGACTGCGCCACCAGGCGTTCATAAAGCTCGGCGTAGGGCTCCACGGCGTTGCACCAATTGAACGGCGCCGCCATTGCACGGCAACGCATGGCGTTCATCAGCTCGGGGAAGGCAAAGACCTTGAAGGCGCGGGTCAGGGCCTCGGTGTAGCTTTCGACGGTGGACTCATCGAATAAAAAGCCGGTGACGCCATTTTCAATGGTGTCGGCCAAACCGCCGGTGTTGCGCGCCACCGGCAGCGAACCAAAGCGTTGCGCGTACATCTGGCTCAGGCCGCAAGGCTCATAGCGCGAGGGCATCAATAAAAAGTCACTGCCGGCGAACATGCGTCGGGCGTCGGCCTCGTTGAAGCCGATGCGTACGCCGATTTGCCCTGGAAAGCGCAGCCCCAGTTCACGCATGGCCTGTTCTTCTTCGGGCTCGCCGCGACCAATGATGCAGATCTGCCCGCCCGAGGCGACGATGAAATCGGCTACTGCTTCCGTCAGGTCCAGGCCCTTTTGATAGACCAGCCGCGACACCACGGCGAACAAAGGCCCGGCAGACGGTTGCAGGCCAAACAAGTCGCGCACGTAAGCGGTATTGACCGCCCGGCCTTCCCAGTCACCGATGCTGAACGGCGCGACCAGGTGCGGATCGGTCGAGGCTTCCCACGTGTCATCGATGCCGTTGGGGATGCCGCTGAGCAAACCTTGCTGGGTCTTGCTGGCCAAAAAGCCATCCAGCCCGCAGCCAAAGGCCGGGGTAGTGATTTCCTGAGCATAGGTCGCGCTGACAGTGGTGATGTGGCTGGCATACGCCATGCCTGCCTTGAGATACGACAGCTTGCCGTAAAACTCCATGCCGTCCTGTTGCAGGGCATGGGGGGGAATGCCCAATTCCGGGCAGCACGCGCGGCTGAATACACCCTGGTAGGCCAGGTTATGAATGGTAAACAGCGTGGGCGTGCGTTGGCCGCGCCAGTGCATATAAGCCGGGGCCAGGCCGGCTGGCCAATCGTGGGCGTGCACCAAATCGGGCTGCCAGTGGATCTGCGCCAGGTTGGCGGCGATATCAGCGGCGGCCAGGCCCAGGCGGGCAAACCGAATATGGTTGTCGGGCCAGTCGCGGCCATTATTGGCGCCGTAGGGCGTGCCCTCGCGCTCGTACAGTTCCGGGCAAATCAGCACATAAATGACCAAGCCGTCTGCGAGGTCCATGCGCCCGATTTTGCACGCAGGCAGCGCGGCATGGCCGCCGAGTTCGCCGATGATGTGGATCGGGTTATCGCTGTGCAGCACTTGCCGATAGCCGGGGATCAACACCCGCACATCGTGCAAATGGCGCATGGCCCGGGGCAGGGCGGCTGAGACATCGCCAAGGCCACCGGTTTTGACCAGGTCTGCCAGTTCGGAGGTCACGAACAGGACTTTCTTTTTATTGGGGTTGGTATTCACCACTGGCGGTACAGCCCTACCCGCAGGTGCCAACCCGGAGAGCGTGATCGAAGACGCCGCTGGCGGATTTAGCCGTTCGTCTTGATGTGGAGCAGCAGCACTGATCATGACTCTCTCCCGTTGTACTTATTTGAGCTGCTATCGGCCTTGGGGCCAGTCAGCCTCCACGTTCAAATTGATAAAGGTCACCTTGGCCAAAGGCGCAGAAGGTGAAAAAAGTGCTGCAAGGAATGCACCAAGCAGGCAGCCCTGTATCAGGTTGACCTGTCAGAGGGGTAGAAGGTTCGCTTTGTTTAAAACGACGTCGCGTGTCGTATACACGACAGCGATGAGTGTAGGAGAGATGCCGCAAGGGGCTAGGCGAGATTGCAAGAATATTGGGTAATGAGGAATTTTCAGACAAACAGCAGGAGCGAGCTTTAGAGCTCAAAACCCCGCGCTCGCTCCTGCTGGCTCATGCGGGGGTTACGGGTATTCGGCAACCACTTCGTCGCGGCCGTCGTTGCGCAAGCCAATCACCTGGAATGCGTCTTTGCGATCGCCCATTTCCATGCCTGGCGAGCCCATGGGCATGCCCGGAACCGCAATACCTTTCAAATCATGACGCTTGCTCAGGGCAATCACCTGTTCGGCCGGCACGTGACCTTCAACGAATTTACCGTTGATCACCCCGGTGTGGCACGAAGCCAGCCGCGGTTGTACACCGAGCGCTTGTTTGACGCGGCTCATGTCGTCTTCAACGTGGTCATTGACCTTGATGCCATTGGCCTGCAGGTGCGAGATCCAGGCCTTGCAACAACCGCAGTTGGCATCGCGGTGTACGTCCATGGTCAGTTGTTCAGCAGCGTTGGCGAATGACGTAATAAAGAGTGTAGAGAGCGCAAAAATACGTAACGGGTTCTTCATTGATGACCTCTTGATGAAATAATTCAGCCTGGACTGCGCGGCCTGTCAGGCAACTGATGTTCAGATGACAGTTTTGTCAGGTGCCGACACTTTAGGCACAAACACGCTGATGTAACATGCCCACTCACTTTTCTGACGTGAACTGCTTATGGCTCTTGCTGCCCCGCCTGATTTGTCTGATCCCGCCGTGCCGGTACAGCCGCTGGCGCGCACTTACCCGCGTGGCTTGTACATTGAGCCGCATCAGCATGAATGGGGCCAGTTGTTGTATGCCATGAGCGGCGTGATGTGGGTCGATACCCCGGATGAAGCCTTGGCTGTGCCGCCGCAACGGGCGGTCTGGCTGCCACCGGGCGTGCCCCACGGGATTCGCGTGGTGTCGGATTTACAGATGCGCAATCTATATTTGCCCCAGGCCACAGCGAGCACGCTCGACAGTAGCGTGCAAGTGCTTGAAGTCGGGCGGCTGTTGCGCGAGTTGATCATCAATCTGGTGGATCAGCCCGATGCGCCACCGGCCTACACCGACGCGTTGCTCAATCTGACCTTGCTTGAGCTGCAGCGCGCCCGGCGCACGCTGCTCAAGGTGCCGATGCCTGACGCTGCGGATCGGCGGCTGCTCAATCTGTGTCAATCGGTGATGGCCAATCCGACGCTGGACATCGCCTTTGAACAACATGCCGACCATGCCGGGGCCAGCGTGCGTACTTTGGCGCGGTTGTTTCAGATGGAGTTGGGCATGGGCTTTGCGCAATGGCGGCGCCAAGTGCAGTTGGCCACGGCGGCGGCGGAGCTGATCCAGGGCGTGTCGGTGAGCCAGATCGCCCGTTCGCTGGGGTATTCACCGAGCAGCTTCAGTGACATGTTCCGCCGCGAGTTGGGTGTTACGCCGTCTTTATATGGGCAGGGCCAACTGCCAGACGCTTGAATCTGACCGACAGGCAGAAGGGTTTGGCCGACGCTCGGTGTTTGCCGGTCATAGACTCATGGCCATCTCAATGACCCGGAGGCTAGAACATGAAAGCGCTGCAATTTTCCAAAACCGGTGATCTGGCCGCCTTGCAGGTGGTCGACGTGCCCACCCCGACGCCAACTGCTGACCAGGTACTGGTGCAGGTCAAGGCCGCCGGTTTGAACCCTAGCGATGTCAAGAATGTGCTGGGGCGTTTCCCTTACACCACCTTGCCGAGGATTCCGGGGCGCGATTTTGCCGGTGTCGTCGTTGAGGGGCCCAAAGCCTTAATAGGGCAGAAGGTCTGGGGCACCGGCAAGGACCTGGGGTTTAACCGTGACGGTTCCCACGCTGAGTATTTGACCCTGCCCGCCAGTGGCGTCGCGCACCAACCTGAGACATTGAGCTTTGTACAGGCCGCCAGCATGGGCGTGCCTTACACCACGGCCTGGGATGCCTTGCAGCGCAGTGGCGTAGTGGCCGGTACGCGTTTGCTGGTGATTGGCGCCAATGGCGCGGTGGGCTCGGCCACCTTGGGCCTGGCAAACGTACTGGGTGCGCAGGTGTTGGCTGCCGTGCGTCGCCCTGAGCAGGCGCGTGTGCTGCGCGAGCAGGGTTATGACGTGATCCTGCTCACGCAGCCCGAAGCGTTGGCGGGTGAGGTCAATGCGGTGTTTGCAGGGGGCGCCGACGTGATTTTTGACACCACTGGGCACTGGTTGCCGGCAGCGGTGCCAGCGCTGGCGGTGTTTGGTCGGCTGGCCATTATTGCCGCGCCGCTGGACGGGCACGTGCAATTACCGGCGCTGGCGCTGTACCGCAAAGGCGGCTCACTGATTGGCGTCAACAGCCTGCTGTACAGCAGCACCGAGTGCGCACGCATGCTTAACCAATTTGGCCAGTATTTCGATGAGGGATTACTGCCCGCGCCCCGCGACCTTGAACAAGCCCCGCTGGTGCAAGGGCTGGCCAGCTACGCTGAAGTCAATGCCGGGGCGAGCACCAAAGTGGTGCTGATTCCATAAATAATCAACCTGTAGGAGCGAGCTTGCCTCGCGATCTTTTAAAGATCAAAAGATCGCGAGGCAAGCTCGCTCCTACAAGGTTTACGGCTGGGTCTGGCCCAATCGCAAGCTGGCGCGGATCCCCTGGACTTCAGGCTCGTTTGCTTTGTATCCGTCAGCCGGGCCCGCGTAGGAGAGGGCGTAAGCGCTTTGGCCCTGAGTCGCTGCGACCAGGGTCTGGGTGATCACGTGGTTGCCGTTTTGGGTGATTTTGCAGGTGGTTTCCAGCGCTTTCAGACCGCCCAAGGTGCTGGCGTGGATTTTGTTACAGGCGCTCTGATAACCCCCTTGCGCGAAGTTCTTCTGCAAGGTCTTGCGCATTTCCAGCAACACAGCCTCCATGTTCACCTGGTGCTCAGGCGCGAGGGTCGAGTGGGTCAGTTCCATGACCATCTGCGGGTCACCATTGGCGTCGTTTTTCACCGCCCGCTGGCGCTGAGCAGTGCTGTCGGCCTCGGCCGGCACGGCTTGCACGTCCCAGCCCCCCGGCCAGGTAATCATCAAACTGTCGGCGTTGGCCGCAGGCAGCGACAGGGCCAGCAGCAGTCCGGCAAATGCGGTGTAACGGTGACAAACAGTCATGGGCAACAGGCCTTGAGCGCAGGTTTTGAAAGGCGATAGTGTATCAATAGGTGTCAAAGTCTTGCTTTAGTGTGATCAATCATTTTCACCATTCCTCAGCTAAACCTTTGCTTCTTATGTCTAATCCCGGACAATCGCGGCCCTCTTATGGCTGGGGCGCGGTCAGTAAGGTGTGTTTTGTCCGCCCCGGCTGCGTGGTAACGACCGGCTAGCGGAGATTTGACCGGATGAATGACCAGGCTAACAGCGTCGATGAACGCTTTGACGACGCGACACCTGCGACCCTCAGTCGCTGGAACCGCCACGATACTACCTGGATGCTGGGCCTGTTTGGCACGGCCATTGGCGCAGGCACTTTGTTTTTGCCCATCAACGCAGGCATTGGTGGCTTCTGGCCGCTGTTGATCCTGGCGCTGCTGGCGTTCCCTATGACGTTTTATGCGCACCGCGGCCTGACCCGTTTTGTATTGTCCGGTCGTGAAGGCTCAGACATCACTGACGTGGTGGAAGAACACTTCGGCCTGACGGCCGGGGCGTTGATCACGCTGCTGTACTTTCTGGCGATTTTCCCGATTCTGCTGATCTACAGCGTGGCGCTGACCAACACGGTCGGCAGCTTCATGCTCAATCAGTTGCACATCACGCCGCCGCCCCGGGCCATTTTGTCGTTGGTGCTGATCCTCGGCCTGCTGACGGTGGTGCGCTGCGGTGAGCAAGTGATCGTCAAGGCCATGAGCATGATGGTCTACCCGTTCATTGCCGCGCTGCTGTTTCTGGCAGTGTTTCTGATCCCGCACTGGAATGGCGGCATTCTGGCCACGGCAAACACCCTGCCAGAGCCATCGGCCTTGCTGCACACCCTGTGGCTGGCGATCCCGGTGATGGTGTTCTCGTTTAACCACTCGCCGATCATCTCGGCATTTGCCGTAGATCAAAAACGCCGTTATGGCGCCAGTGCGGATGAGCGCAGCTCGCAGATCCTGTCGCGCGCGCACCTGCTGATGGTGGTGATGGTGCTGTTTTTCGTGTTCAGTTGCGTGCTCACGCTGTCCCCTGAGCAACTGGCTGAAGCCAAGGCGCAGAACCTGTCGATCCTGTCTTACCTGGCCAACCACTTCAGCAACCCGACCATCGCCTTTGCCGCGCCGCTGATTGCGTTTGTGGCGATTGCCAAGTCCTTCCTGGGCCACTACATCGGTGCCAATGAGGGCCTGAAAGGGTTGATCCTGAAGACCGGCAAGCGTCCGGCCGGTAAAACCCTGGAGCGCCTGACGGCGGCCTTCATGTTGTTGGTGTGCTGGGCGGTTGCGACCCTCAACCCCAGCATTTTGCGCATGATCGAAAGCTTCGGCGGCCCGGTGATTGCGGCCATTCTGTTCCTGATGCCGATGTACGCGATTCGTCGTGTGCCGAGCATGCGTCAGCACGCGGGCAAAATCTCCAACGTGTTTGTCACCGTGGTCGGCCTGGTGGCGATTTCGTCGCTGGTCTACTCGCTGATCCCTTGATCCAGGGCCTGTCGCTGCCGTTCTGCGCGGCGACAGGCCACTGATTGATCGTCTCTTGTCGTGCAACGCTTGAGTCTGGGCTGCACTCTGAATACTATTGCGACAAATTCCTATTCGCATTTTATTTTCAGTGTGCATCGAGGGCTCTTGTGTCGTCATCACCGTCCAACTCATCGCTGCTGCACACCGACGTTCGCAATCTGTATAGCGACCATCACCACTGGCTGGTGAATTGGCTGCGACGGCGGCTGCGCAATGCCGAGAATGCGGACGACATGGCGCAGGACACGTTCCTTTATGTACTCGGCAAACCGGAGCAGGTAGCGCAGTTGCGTGAACCGCGCGCCTGGCTGAGCAGCATTGCCAAAGGCTTGATGATTGACCGTTATCGTCGTCAGCAGGTGGAGCAGGCGTATTTGCAGGCGCTTGCACACGTGCCTGAACAGGACATGCCGTCACCGGAAGAACGCTTGATCCTGCTGCAAACCCTGACCCGTATCGATGCCTTGCTCGATGGCCTGAAACCCAACGTACGCACTGCTTTTTTGCTGTCACGGCTCGAAGGCCTTGGCTATCAGGCGATTGCCGAGCGGTTGGAGGTGAGCGTGAGTTCGGTCGAGAAGTACATGGCGACGGCGATTCGTCATTGCTTCCTGGCGCGCGCGGCCTTGTGAGCGGGGGTAGCGGCGCCATGTCGGGTTCTGTCGAGTTTTCATCCGAGGTGCTGGATGCGGCGATTAACTGGCTGGTGAAAACTCAGTCCGGGGCTGCTGATCCGCAGGTGCACGCAGCCTGCCAGCAATGGCGCGCCGCCCATGTCAGCCATGAGGCGGCCTGGCAAGCCCTGCAAGTGACCGAGTCGACTTTTCGCCAGGCGTCAGCCTTGTCGGGGCGGGTAGCGCTGGACACGTTAAGTGGCAGCGGTCGGCTGCGCTCACGGCGTCACGCGCTCAAGGTCCTTGGGCTAGGCGTGCTGGGCACCGGGGCGGGAGCGCTGGTGTGGCAACAGCAACCGTGGCGCACCTTTGGCGCTGACTATGCCACCTCCGTGGGCGAGCGCCGTGTGTTTAATCTGGCCGATGGCACACGGCTGCAACTCAATACCGACAGCGCTGCGGACGTTGTCTTCAACGAGCAACAGCGCTTGATTGTGTTGCGTGACGGCGAGGTTTTTATCCGTACCGGCAATGACCCTGACGCCTCGGCCGGGCGCCGACCGTTTTGGGTGCACACCCGTGAGGCGCGGTTACAGGCCATTGGCACCGCGTTTGACGTGCGCCAGGAATCTGGCCGTACCCGGCTGATGGTTGAAGAGGGCATGGTGGCTATCCATCTGCCGGCGGCGCAGCCGGTGTTGGTGCAGGCGGGCAAGGAATATGTGATCGATGGGCAGTCGGCCCGATTGCAAACCTCTTCGGCCTTGAACGTCAGCAGTTGGACGAGCGGGGCGCTGGTGGCGAAAAACATGCGCCTGGAAGACTTGGCGGCCGAACTGTCGCGTTATCGCCAGGGCTGGTTGTTGTGTGATTCTGCGGTCAGTGATTTGCGCGTGTCCGGGGTATTTCAACTCGAGCATATCGACCAGGCATTGCAGGGCTTGAGCCAGACGCTGGCGGTGCGCATCGAGCGCAGAACGCGGTTCTGGACGCGGATTGTGGCGGTTTAGCCAAGATCAAAAGATCGCGAGGCAAGCTCGCGTCCAGGTCAATACGAATAATTATCAAATTTCTTTGCGGGTTTTTTCGCGTCCTTCGACAACTAGGCATAAGACCTTTTAATTGCAGGAGCAAAACCCATGTCCGCTGCCGTTCAACCTCTTTTCTTGCCCGCGCGTAGCCGCTTGGCCATTGCCCTGCAGGCGGTCTTGCTGGGCGGTGCTGTGCTGGCAGCCGTGCAACCGTTTTCGATGACGGTGGCCGCATCGGTCAGTGCGCAACGCAGTTTCGATGTGCCGGCAAGTACGCTGGAAGACGCGCTTAACCGCTTTGCCCGGCAGGCCAATATTTCGCTGCCTTACGACCCGGCACTGGTACAGAACAAACAGGCGCCAGCGCTCAAGGGCCGTTTTGAGGTGCCGCAAGCGTTGCAGCAATTGCTCAAAGGCAGCGGCCTGACCGCCACCGAAGGGACCAACGGGGTGTGGACGCTGTACCCGCTGACCTCTGGCAGCGCAGACGGCAAGTTGCAACTGCAGGCCACCAGTGTGACCGGCGTGGCATTGGGCGGGACAACCGAAGGCAGCAATTCCTACACCACGGGCGAAACCAGTACGGCAACCAAATTGCCGCTTTCTCTGCGTGAAACACCGCAGTCAGTCACCGTCATTACCCGTCAGCAAATGACCGATCAAGGGCTGGGCAGCATTGCCCAAGTGATGGAGCAAACGCCGGGCATAACCGTGATGCACGATGACAGCGAGCGTTACAACTTCTACTCCCGCGGCTTTACCCTGGATAACTTCCAGTACGACGGCGTGCCAACCTCGGACTTCACCACCAATACCAACGGTCTGGGCATGCGCGACATGGCCATTTACGACCGGGTAGAGGTGGTGCGCGGTTCCACCGGTTTGATGAGCGGTGTGGGCAGCCCGTCGGGGGCGGTGAATCTGGTGCGCAAACGCCCGACCAAAGACTTCCAGGGCTATGTGTCGGGCAGCGGTGGCTCATGGGACCGCTATCGCAGTGAATTGGACCTGTCGGGCCCCTTGACTGAAAACGGCGCGGTGCGCGGGCGTGTGGTGGCCGCCCATGAAGACGGACGCTCCTTTATCGACAGGTATTCGTCCATCAAAGATGTGTTCTATGGCATCGCTGAGGCTGATCTGACCGACGATACGACGCTGTATGCCGGTATCGACTATCAAAAAATCAACTCCAATGGCTCAAGTTTTGGCCAGTTGCCGCTGTACTACAGCGATGGCAGCCGAACCCACTTCAAGCGCTCCATGAACCCGGCCGCCAAGTGGGCGTATGCCGACAGTAAAAGCACTAAGTATTTCGCCGGGGTCGAACAGCGTTTCGATAACGATTGGTTGTTGAAAGTCGAAGCCAGCCACTGGAAGGGCAGCACCGACCAGTTGCAGGGCAATATCGTGGGCTGGGGACCGTTCCCGGACAAAACCACGGGTGAAGCGCAGTTTATGAGCGGCACCAAAACCTTCGAGATCAACACCGATACGCTGGACGCCTATGCCACCGGACCCTTTGAGTTCTTGGGGCGCAGCCATGAATTGGTGCTGGGTGCCAATGTCAGTAATCGTCGCAACGACTACCTGGCCGAGAATGCTGACGACCTGACCATCAATTACCAAAATTGGAACAACGATGCGCCGCGTCCGGGCCCTGCTCAATTGAGTCAAGGCTTGAAACAGCGCTATAAGACGAAGGAATCGGCGCTCTATGGCGCCTTGCGTCTCAAGCCGACGGATGATTTATCGATCATTCTCGGTGCTCGCGTGGTCGACTACGACCGCAAGGGGACAATGACCTACAACGCTGCGCAAACGGTCCCTACGCTGGATGATTCGAAAAAGACCGGCAAGCCGATTCCCTATGCAGGGATCGTCTACGACCTGAGCGCCAATCACTCGGTTTATGCCAGCTACACCGAGATTTTTACCCCGCAAAGCTATTTCGATCGCAACGATAAAGTGCTCGCACCGATGACCGGTAAAAGCTACGAGGCGGGCTTGAAGTCGGAGTATTTCGACGGTGCACTGAATACCAGTTTTGCCGTGTTCCTGATCAAACAGGACAACTACGCCGAATACGATGGTGTGCGCGATAACGGCGAAGATGCCTACAAGGCCATCGACGGCACTAAAACCAAGGGCTTTGAGGCCGAGATTTCCGGTGAAGTGGCACGCGGCTGGCAATTGCTGGCGGGCTACACTTACGCTCAACCCCGGGACAAGGACGGCAAACGCATCAACAGCAATCACCCCGAGCAGTTGTTCAAACTGGCCACCAGTTACCAACTGGACGGTGACCTCAAGGACCTGACCGTGGGCGGTAATGTGTCCTGGCAAGGTTCGACTTACAGTGAGCTGGACTCATCGATCAAAGCCGACGCCAAAGAAGGCAGTTTCGCGGTGGTGGGGTTGATGGCGCGTTATGACATCAGCCAAAACCTCAGCGCCACGGTCAACCTCAACAACGTCTTTGACCGCGAATACCTCAGCGGTTATGGCCTGTACTCGACCTACTACTATGGCGATCCGCGCAACCTGATGCTGGGGATGAAGTACAGCTTCTGAGAAGGGGTTCATGTCGCAGCGGGGACGATTGGGCTATGGTTGGGCAACCATTCCAAGCGGAGCCAGACGATGAGCGACTCAACCCTTCATCATGCTGCGGCTGAGGGCTATGCCCAGGGCGCTGACACTTATGTACGCGGGCGCCCTGATTACCCGCCCCAGGTCAGCGCCTGGCTGACTGACACCCTGGGCCTGCAGCCTGGCCAGACGGTACTCGAAGTGGGTGCCGGAACTGGCAAATTCACCCCGCGCCTGTTGCAGACCGGCGCACGGGTGATCGTGCTTGAGCCGGTCCAGGCCATGCTCGCCAAACTGTCAAAGGCCCATCCTGAGGTCGAAGCGCATCAAGGCACCGTACAAGCCATTCCACTGGCTGATGCCAGTGTCGACGTGGTGGTGTGCGCACAAGCCTTTCACTGGTTTGCCAACCATGAAGCCCTGGCCGAGATCCATCGCGTGCTTAAACCGGGCGGGCGCCTGGGGCTGATCTGGAATCTGCGAGATGCCAGCGTACCGTGGGTGGCGGAGCTCGATGCGTTGGTCAATCAATGGGAAGCCGACGCGCCACGCTTTTACACCGGCGCCTGGCGTCAGTCGTTTCCGTATGACGGCCTTGGGCCGCTGCAAGAGCAACGGTTCGTTCAGCCTCACAACGGGCCGGTTGAGGACGTGATTTTCAATCGCGTGCGTTCCACCAGTTTTATCTCGGCACTGGCGCCAGATGAGCGGGAAAAGGTGGAGCAGCAGTTGCGTGAGTTTGTCGTGTCACACAGCGTGTTGAATCACGGCGGAGAAGTCAGCGTGCCATACATCACTTACGCGTTTGTCACGCAGAAACTGACGTGATCCCCTCTTAATTTTCGGAAAGCTACGCGTACTACAAACCAAACGGATCCTTCTGACAGGGTAGTTCCGCACCCCCTCGGCATACTGGCTGGGCGCCGCTAACTGGCAATTTGACAGTTAGCGGGCACTCAACCTTCCTCCACCAGGATGCCGACATGACCCTATTACACAACAACGCTCACGCCTTGCCCGGTGCCTGCGTATGAAGCGCATGAACATCACCGTCGGGTCCAGGACCACGGTGGGCGGCGTGGTGGTGACGGGCTGGGAGCTGATGACAATCAACGACCAGATTCTGGCCCGCGAAGGTGACAGCATCGAGTGTCCGGTGTGCGGCAGCACGGGCGTTATCGTACTGTGCGGCCCGCGCCATGATGAATCACTGGGAGGGCGGCAAGCCGCGCTGGAAGGCGACTTGTGCCAGTGCCTGTGCCGCCCTGCGCCGCGACTGATCCCTGACCAATACATCAGAGGCCAGGTGTTGGGAGATGCCAGAGGGCCTCAGCAGAGTTACATGGAGTATTTGGCTCAGTGGCCCGAATCGCCGGCACCTAAAAAAACAGCCCCCGCCAGTGCCAATCCCGAGCTGGAAGAAGAGGACGAAGAAGAGGAACTGGAGTCCGGCATCACCCTGCATGTGGGCTTGTTCTTCGATGGCACCGGCAACAACCAGGGCAACAGTGAAGCGGCGAAAGGGTGCCTGGCCATTAGCTTGGGTATTGGTCAAAAGGAAGGCGAGGATATACGTCAGCATTGCGCGAGCTTTGGCTTTGACGGTAAAGGAAACTCGCCGGATAACAGCTATAGCAACGATGTCACCAATGTGGCGCGGCTTTATGACTTGTATCCGGATCATGCGGATACGCAATTGCCGCAAGGAGCTGAAGAGGCGTTTCTCAGTGTTTACCTAGAAGGTATCGGTACAGTCACGGGGCAAGCTGACTCGGTCTATGGCCAAGCCAGCGGTCAAGGCAGCACTGGGATTGTGGCGCGAGTTGAGCAAGCACCTGCCCTGATTTTGGAGCAGATTCGAAGGCTGCAAGACAACAATCCCGGCCTGATCATTTGGCGAATCGTTTTCGACCTGTTTGGCTTCAGTCGCGGTGCCGCTGCCGCACGGCATTGCGCCAATGATCTGGTGAAGGGAGCTGACAGTTTGTTGGCCAAAGCCCTGCCCGCCGGGTCACCCTTGCTGGTAGCCAGCTTCAAATGGCGCCACCGAACAGATTTCAACCTCAACTTTATCGGCCTGTTTGATACGGTGCCTGGGGTGGTTGCACCCTTAAGCGGCGACTTTAGCCCGCACAACGCCAGTAACCCGGGCCTTGACCTGTACCTTGCGCCCGGCATTGCACGCCATGTGGTGCAATTTGTGGCGCGCCACGAATATCGTCATAACTTCTCACTGGTTCGTACCGACAATGACATCGAGCTGCCCGGCGTCCACTCCGATCTTGGAGGCGGTTATTTGCCTCTGGCCACCGAAAAAGTGCTGCTGAGCAGACCCCAGAGCAGTCAGGTGCCTGTCGACATGCCAGAAACCTCCACGGTCGCTTATGACCGAGCCCGGCAGTTGATGGGGGTTATGCTGCCGGACCTGGAGCCCTATCTGCAGCGCTGGAGTATCGACACATGGGCGGTGGTTCTGCCTTACAACAAACGCCGTGACATGTTCGCCGAGAAACGCGTGTATGCCTCCCTACGCAGTGAGCGGCAAGTGCATGGCCAGTTGTCACTGATTTACTTGCGGGCCATGCGCGAGCTGGGAATACGAAACGGGGTTCCATTTGATGTGGTTCCAGACACTTCTGCGTTTGCCTTACCGGCAGACCTGCACACTATCGCTGTAAAACTTCAGGCGTATGCCGTCGGCGACAGCTTTCCCGGACTGACCCATGAAGAGGTGGCTTTACTACAGCGCAAATACATCCACTTGTCAGGCAATTGGAATGCTGCCAGCGGCAAGAACAACAGCGACATTGAGGTGCTGTTTATCAATCGGCCGGCTGCGGGCGGTAAACGGGCGGTGCATCCTAATGAATAAACTAAAATTTTTAGTCGTGTGCGGTGTACTTGGGGTGATGGCGGGCTGTGCCAAGGGCAGCAATGGGTTGCCTTATGATGCATGGCGCTTAGGGCTGGGAGCCCCCGATTACATGGAAGTATGGATCGAAACCGCAGATGCGGTTGATGTGCGGGACCGTGAATTCAGGCTAGCCATGAGCGGAATAGCCGCTATCAATACACCTAAAAACCTCAATGGTAATCCTCGTGGCTGGCCTAGCTATCCGGGCTGGGGCAAAGGTAAATATGTTTACGGAGCTGCGGTACCACGCCTGATCTATGTGCGCTGGCAATCATTGGTGGAGCCACAAACCTACGAGGCTTATATCGTTATCCCCGAATCCATTCAGCAGGCATGGTCAAGCCTGAAAAAGCTTTTTGTGCCGCCGATGCCAAATGGATCACCGGTTACCGCAAAGGCGTGACCGTAGGGTTGGCACCCGGCGGTATTGCCAAAGTGTGGATTTCAGGCCCTTGCGTCAGCCCAATCGAAGTGGCCAGGGTTCAGGGCGAAGTCGTTAAGGAAGGGCCTTCTAGCGGCCAGACTAATGGCAAATATGCCTTGCCGTTAGAGCCAGAAACAAAAGCCTACATCGAAAAATACGGGGTGCCTTATGGCTCTTGGTAAAGGTCCGCCTCTGCACTTGGACGGTGCACCCCAATGAATAAATTCAAGCTGCTATGGTTGTGCGCTGTGCTTGGGTTGATGGTCGGCTGTGCCAAGGGCAGCAATGGGTTGCCCTATGATGCATGGCGCTTAGGGCTGGGAGCCCCTGATTATATGGAAGTGTGGATCGAAACCGCAGATGCAGTAGATGTGCGAGACCGTGTCTTCAAGCGAGCTATGAGCGGAGTAGCCGCTATCAATACACCTAAAAACCTCAAGGGCCACACGCGCGGTTGGCCCAGCTATCCCGGTTGGGGCGCAGGCAAGTATGTTTATGGGGCAGCAGTACCGCGCCTGATCTATGTGCGTTGGCAATCGCTGGTGGAGCCACAAACCTACGAGGCTTACATCGTGATCCCCGAACTCATTCAGCAGGCCATGGTCAAGCCTGAAAAAGCCTTTTGTGCCGCCGATGCCAAATGGATCACCGGTTACCGCAAAGGCGTGACGGTAGGGTTGGCCCCTGGCGGTATTGCCAAAGTGTGGATTTCAGGCCCTTGCGTCAGCCCAATCGAAGTGGCCAGGGTTCAGGGAGAAGTCGTTAAAGAGGGGCCTGATGGCGGTCGATCTGGTGGCAATTATGCCTTGCCCTTAAAACCAGAAACAAAAGCCTACATCGAAAAATACGGGGTGCCTTATGGCTCTTGGTAAAGGGCCGCCGCACACGTGCGGAGCATCCCAATGACTACATTCAAGCTGCTAGCGATGTGCGGTGTATTTGGGTTAATGGTGGGCTGTGCCAAGGGCAACAACGGGTTGCCCTATGAGGGGTGGCGTCTTGGGCTGTTTGCTCCCAACTACATGCAAGTATGGATCGAAACCGCAGACGCGGTGGATGTGCGGGATCGTGTATTCAAGCGAGCCATGAGCGGAACTTCAGCCATACAGACCCCTAAAAACCTCAAGGGCAACCCGCGCGGCTGGCCCAGCTATCCCGGCTGGGGCAAAGGTAAATATGTTTACGGAGCTGCGGTACCGCGCTTGATCTATGTGCGCTGGCAATCATTGGTGGAGCCGCAAACCTACGAGGCTTATATCGTGATCCCCGAAGCCATTCAGCAGGCCATGGTCAAGCCTGAAAAAGCTTTTTGTGCCGCCGATGCCAAATGGATCACCGGTTACCGCAAAGGCGTGACCGTAGGGTTGGCCCCCGGCGGTATTGCCAAAGTGTGGATTTCAGGCCCTTGTGTCAGCCCAATCGAAGTGGCCAGGGTTCAGGGCGAAGTCGTTAAAGAAGGACCTGATGGCGGTCGATCTGGTGGCAATTATGCTTTGCCCTTAAAACCAGAAACAAAAGCCTACATCGAAAAATACGGGGTGCCTTATGGCTCTTGGTAAAGGCCCAGCGCGCCTCGCGATCTGTGTTATGGCCAATAGATCGCGAGACGCGCCAACAGAAGGGGGGGGGCAGCTGTTATTTACCTGACAGCAGGGCTTCAAGTTTTTCCTGGTCACGGGCGAATTGGCGGATGCCTTCGGCCAGTTTTTCAGTGGCCATGGCGTCTTCGTTAGAGGCCCAGCGAAATTGCGCTTCGTTGAGGGTCAAACGCGGCTCGCCGGTCGCGCCGGGGCTGAGTTTGCGCGCCAGTGCGCCGTCGTCCTGCGCCAGTTTTTCCAGCAGGTCCGGGCTGATGGTCAGGCGATCGCAGCCTGCCAGTTGCTCGATCTGGTTGGTATTGCGAAAGCTCGCGCCCATGACCACGGTTTTGTAGTCATTGGCCTTGTAGTAGTTGTAGATGCGGGTTACTGACTGCACGCCCGGATCATCTGAGCCGGTGTAATCAATCCCGGTGGACTTCTTGTACCAGTCGTAGATGCGGCCCACGAACGGCGAGATCAAAAACACCCCGGCATCGGCACAGGCTGCAGCTTGGGCAAACGAGAACAGCAGGGTCAGGTTGGTCTGGATACCGGCTTTTTCCAGCTTCTCGGCAGCACGGATGCCTTCCCAGGTCGACGCCAGTTTGATCAGTACGCGGTCGCGGCTTACGCCGGCCTTGTCATACAGCTCGATTAATTGATTGGCTTTTTGCAGCAGGGCTGGCTCGTCAAACGACAGGCGCGCATCGACTTCGGTGGAGATACGGCCCGGAATGACCTTCAAGATACCGCTACCCACCGACACCGCGAAGAGATCGCAGGCCAGGCCAACATCACCTTTGGCGTGGGTAATAGCGTTTTTCAGCAGGTCGGCATAACCCGGCAGGGCTGCGGCCTTGAGCAGCAGGGAAGGGTTGGTGGTGGCATCAACGGGTTTGAGGCGGGTAATCGCGTCGAGGTCGCCGGTGTCTGCGACCACGGTGGTGAACTGCTTGAGTTGTTCCAGCTTGGAAGTCATGAGCGTCTCTGTCTCAAAGGTATTAATGGCTGTACAGATGGAGTACGTCGTCGAGCAAAAGTTCTTTAAACGGTAAGTGGCAGAATGCCGCCGAACAAGGTCGTTGTGCAACCGATCAGGAGATTTAATCGCAAGAAAAGCAATCTGTGGAGGATTGGCTATACCTACAACTCCATGTTCAAACGGTTGCGTCTCATACAGGAGTTTCACCATGAAACCTGGGTTGATGATCGGTACGTTATGCCTGGCTACGCTGGTACTGGCCGGATGCGCCAGCAAGGTTCAGCAACCGGATGAATACTCCGGCTTTTTAAAAGATTACAGCCGACTTAAAGAAGCCCGGTCGCCTTCGGGGGCTGAGGTCATGCGCTGGGTTGATCCCACGATCAAGGTCGACCAATACACCAGCGTGTACATAGAACCGAGCCAGCTCTATCCGGCGCCAAAACCTACCGAGAAAATTCCGCAAAGCACGTTGAACGCGATTACGGCCTACTACGATCAGGCGCTCAAACGTGAGATCAGTAAAGTGCTGCCGTTGGCCAGTGCGCCAGGTCCGGGGGTGATTGTGGTACGCCCGGCCATTACAGCCGTCAGCAGTCAAACTGAAAGCCTGGCCCCTTATGAGTACATCCCTGTCGCTCTGGTGGCGGCAGCGGTGACGACGGCCTCGGGGATCCGCGATCAAGAAACCCGGTTGTCCACCGAGGCCGTTTTTATCGACGGGAAAGATCAGCATGTGATTGCTCAAGTGGTGCGCAAAGGCACGGGCAAGCCGCTGAGCAACGCCAGCCAGGTGATGAAGGCAGATGACGTGAAAGCAGTGATCGATGGCTGGGCGTCGGACATGCGCCAGTCATTTCAGAAGGTCAAGGATTAGAAGACCCCAAGCACGCGGCGTGATCCCTTTGGCAATGCCGGGCCCCTCTTTTTGTCACACCCGGCATGACAATTTGTGCTCCGGGCATAGGTCGCGTGCGCGTTTCGTGTTTAACTTCCGGCTCTTCAAAAACAGTTAAAAAGGACATCGTTCATGGCTCAAGTGACGCTTAAAGGCAACCCTGTTCAAGTCGACGGCGTGCTGCCTGCAGTAGGTTCCAAAGCGCCAGCGTTTTCGCTGGTTGCCGGTAATTTGTCCGATGTAACGCTGGCCAGTTTTGCCGGTAAGCGTAAAGTGCTGAACATCTTCCCAAGCGTTGACACCCCGACCTGCGCAACATCGGTACGCAAGTTCAATGCACAAGCCAACGAACTGGCCAACACCGTGGTGCTGTGCATTTCGGCTGACCTGCCATTCGCTCAAGCGCGTTTCTGCGGTGCCGAAGGTCTGGAAAACGTACAAAACCTGTCGACTCTGCGCGGTGCCGAGTTCATCAAGAACTACGGTGTGGCAATCGCTGATGGCCCGCTCAAAGGCCTGACTGCTCGCGCAGTGGTTGTACTGGACGAAAACGACACTGTGCTGCACAGCGAACTGGTTAAAGAAATCGCTGAAGAGCCTAACTACGAAGCAGCGCTGGCTGTTTTGAAGTAAGTCGTACAGCAACACCGAAAACGGCCTGGCATTGAATGCCAGGCCGTTTTTTATTGCCCGTAAAGATCAAATAATCAAACCGGCCTACGTAATGTCACACAGGTTCTAGACACTCTGCGCGGCACAATTGAGGCAAGGGCTGCCTTAAGTCTGGATTATTTGAGGTTGAGTGTTGGTGTTGCACATTAGACAAATCAAAGTCCGGGCAGGCCCTTGTCGTGAATGTAAAGCAGGTCTTTGACGCGCTATAACGTAAATAGCCGGTAAAGAGCCTTTTCATAACTGTCTGCACTGCTTATCTTTCAGGCTCCTGAAATTAAGCGCTCGCGCCCAACTGGTTGATCACTCAATGCAATCCTCTGTTTCTCGCACTTCTCGTCGCTGGCTGGTTGGCCTGCTGATTTTGCTGATCGTTGCTGGCGTGAGCTGGTTGCTTTGGCCCGCATCGGCGAAAAAAGGCCAGAACGCGCAACCCGCCGGGCACACCAGCCGCACGGCGGTGATGCGCCCGGGCTTTGGTGGCTCAACGTTGCCGGTGCCGGTTCTGGTCGCAGAAGTGACACGGGGGGATTTCCCGATCTACTACAAAGCGTTGGGCACGGTCACTGCACTGAACACGATCAATGTGCGCAGCCGCGTGGCAGGCGAACTGGTCAAGGTCTACTTCAAAGAAGGGCAGATGGTTAAGGCTGGTGAATTGCTGGCAGAAATCGACCCGCGCAGCTATCAGAACGCGCTGCTGCAAGCCGAAGGCACGTTGTTGCAGAACCAGGCTCAGCTTAAAAACGCCCAGGTAGATGTGCAGCGTTATCGCGGTCTCTACGCCGAGGACAGCATCGCCAAGCAAACGCTGGACACGGCCGAAGCTTTGGTCAGCCAATATCAGGGCACGGTCAAGACCAATCAGGCGGCCGTCAATGATGCCAAGCTCAACCTCGAGTTCACCAAGATTCGTGCACCGATCAGCGGCCGCGTGGGCTTGCGCCAGCTGGACGTCGGCAACCTGGTTGCAGCCAACGACACCACTGCGTTGGTGGTGATTACCCAGACCGAGCCGATTGTGGTCAGCTTCACCTTGCCGGAAAACAACCTGGCCCTGGTGCTGGAGCGCTATCGCAGCGGTGCAAAACTGCCGGTACAAGCTTGGGATCGCGGTGATCAGAAAGAGTTGGCCAGCGGTGTGTTGAGCAGTATCGATAACCAGATTGATGTCACCACCGGCACCTTGAAGTTCAAGGCGCTGTTCGAGAACCGCGATCAGGCGCTGTTCCCCAACCAGTTCGTCAACGTGCGTCTGCTGGCTGACACCCTCAAAGGTGTGATTCTGGCCCCGACCGCAGCGCTTCAGTACGGCACCAATGGCTCGTTTGTCTATGCAATGGACGGCGATAAAAAGGTCAAGATCCGCACCCTCAAGCTGGGGGCGACCGATGGCGACTTGACCGTTGTCAAAGAAGGCCTGGAACCGGGTGATCGCGTGGTGCTCGAAGGCACCGATCGCTTGCGCGAAGGTAGCCTGGTCGAAGTGGTCAGCAACAGCAGCGAAGTACCGACATCGGCCGCAGGGCAACTGCAAGGTGGTCCGGATGCGGACGCCGACCCAAGTGCTGCCAAAGCCCAGGGTACGGGCAAGGGCAAGGCTGGCGAATGAATCTGTCGCGGCTGTTTATCCTGCGCCCGGTGGCAACCACGCTGTGCATGATTGCCATCGTCTTGTCCGGGATCATCGCGTATCGCCTGCTGCCGGTGTCGGCCTTGCCTCAGGTCGACTACCCGACCATCCGTGTGATGACGCTTTACCCCGGCGCCAGCCCGGATGTCATGACCAGTGCGGTGACGGCGCCCCTTGAGCGCCAGTTCGGGCAAATGCCCGGCCTTACACAGATGGCTTCGACCAGTTCCGGTGGCGCCTCGGTGTTGACCCTGCGCTTTAACCTGGACATGAACATGGATGTCGCCGAGCAGCAGGTGCAGGCCGCGATCAACGCCGCGACCAACCTGCTGCCCAAGGACTTGCCGGCACCGCCGGTGTACAACAAGGTCAACCCGGCCGACACCCCGGTGCTGACCCTGGCGATTACCTCTAAAACCATGCTGTTGCCCAAGCTCAACAATTTGGTCGACACCCGCATGGCGCAAAAAATTGCCCAGATCAATGGTGTGGGCATGGTCAGCATTGCCGGCGGTCAGCGCCAGGCCGTACGGATCAAGGTCAACCCCGAGGCGCTGGCCGCCAATGGTTTGAACCTGGCGGATGTGCGCACCCTGATCGGCGCCTCCAACGTCAACCAGCCCAAGGGTAACTTTGACGGCCCGACGCGGGTGTCGATGCTGGACGCCAACGACCAGTTGAAAACCCCGCAGGAGTACGCCGAACTGATTCTGGCCTACAACAACGGCGCGCCGTTGCGACTCAAAGACGTGGCAGAAATCGTCGACGGGGCCGAGAACGAACGTCTGGCCGCCTGGGCCAATGAAAATCAGGCGGTATTGCTCAATATCCAGCGTCAACCCGGTGCCAACGTGATTGAAGTGGTGGACCGGATCAAGGCGCTGTTGCCGAGCATCACCAACAACCTGCCAGCCGGTATCGATGTCACCGTGCTGACCGATCGCACGCAAACCATCCGCGCCTCGGTACGCGATGTGCAGCATGAGTTGTTGATTGCCATCGCGCTGGTGGTGATGGTGACCTTCCTGTTTCTGCGTCGTGCCAGCGCCACGATCATTCCGTCGATTGCGGTGCCGTTGTCGCTGATCGGGACCTTTGGCGTGATGTACCTGGCCGGGTTTTCGGTCAACAACCTGACGCTGATGGCCCTGACCATTGCCACCGGCTTTGTGGTCGATGACGCCATCGTCATGCTGGAAAACATTTCACGCTACATCGAGGAGGGCGAAACCCCGATGCAGGCCGCCCTCAAGGGCGCCAAGCAAATAGGCTTTACCCTGATCTCGCTGACCCTGTCGCTGATTGCCGTGCTGATCCCGCTGTTGTTCATGGCGGATGTGGTCGGTCGGCTGTTCCGTGAATTTGCCATCACTCTGGCGGTGGCGATTTTGATCTCGTTGGTGGTGTCGCTCACCCTGACCCCGATGATGTGCGCACGCTTGCTCAAAGCCGAGCCCAAGCCAGAAGAGCAGGGCCGTTTCTACCGGGCCAGCGGTGCCTTTATTGACTGGATGATCGCCGAGTACGGGCGCATGTTGCAGTGGGTGCTCAAGCATCAGCCACTGACATTGCTGGTGGCCATCGGTACCCTCGCGCTCACGGTGTTTCTGTACATGGTGGTGCCCAAGGGGTTCTTCCCGGTGCAGGACACGGGCGTGATTCAAGGGATTTCCGAGGCGCCGCAGTCGATTTCGTTCAGCGCCATGAGCCAGCGTCAGCAAGAGCTGGGCAAGATCATCCTGCAAGACCCGGATGTTGAGAGCCTGTCGTCTTACATCGGTGTGGACGGCGATAACGCCACCCTCAACAGCGGGCGCATGCTGATCAATCTCAAGCCCCACAGCGAGCGCAGCGACAGTGCTTCGGCAGTGATTGCGCGTCTGCAACCGCAGGTGGACAAGCTGATCGGGATTCGCCTGTATATGCAGCCGGTGCAGGACTTGACCATCGAAGACCGCGTCAGCCGCACTCAGTACCAATTCAGCTTGTCATCGCCGGATGCGGAGTTGCTCAGTACCTGGAGCCAAAAACTGGTGACGGCCTTGAGCAACCAGCCTGAACTGACCGATGTCGCCAGCGATTTGCAAGACAAAGGCTTGCAGGTGTTTCTGGTGATCGACCGCGATGCCGCGTCGCGCCTCGGGGTGTCGGTGGCGAACATCACAGACGCACTCTACGACGCCTTCGGCCAGCGGCAGATTTCGACCATTTACACCCAGGCCAGCCAGTACCGCGTGGTATTGCAGGCCAAAGATGGCGAGAAAATCGGCCCGCAGTCGCTGGAGCAGATCCACGTCAAAACCACGGATGGCGGTCAGGTTCGGCTGTCCAGCCTGGCCAGGGTTGAAGAGCGTCAGTCGCAACTGTCCATTTCTCACATCGGGCAGTTCCCGTCGGTGATGGTCTCGTTCAACCTGGCGCCCGGCGTGGCGCTGGGGCAGGCGGTCGAGCTGATTGATCAGGTGCAAAAAGACATCGGCATGCCGGTCGGCGTGCAAACCGAGTTCCAGGGCGCTGCACAAGCGTTCCAGGCGTCGTTGTCGAGCACCTTGCTGCTGATCCTGGCGGCGGTGGTGACCATGTACATCGTGCTGGGTGTGCTCTATGAGAGCTACATCCACCCGATCACCATCCTCTCGACCTTGCCTTCGGCGGCCGTCGGCGCCTTGTTGGCGCTGATTCTCAGCGGCAATGACTTGGGCATGATCGCGATCATCGGCATCATCTTGCTGATCGGCATCGTCAAGAAGAACGCGATCATGATGATCGACTTCGCCCTCGACGCGGAGCGAAACCAGGGCATGGCCCCCCATGACGCGATTTACCAGGCGGCGTTGCTGCGCTTCAGGCCGATCCTGATGACCACTCTGGCCGCCTTGTTTGGTGCCGTGCCGCTGATGCTGGCGACCGGTTCCGGCGCGGAGCTGCGTCAACCGCTGGGTCTGGTGATGGTTGGCGGTCTGCTGGTGAGCCAGGTATTGACCTTGTTTACCACCCCGGTGATCTATCTGTACTTTGATCGACTGGGCCGCCGCTGGCGCGGTAACACGGTAACCGCTGAGCAGGCGTCGCTATGAACCTGTCCGGCCCGTTCATCAAGCGCCCGGTAGCGACCATGCTGTTGAGTCTGGCAATCATGTTGCTGGGCGGTGTGAGCTTTGGTTTGCTGCCGGTGTCGCCGCTGCCGCAAATGGATTTTCCGGTGATCGTGGTGTCTGCCAGTTTGCCGGGGGCCAGCCCCGAGGTCATGGCCTCAACCGTGGCCACGCCGCTGGAGCGATCCTTTGGCGCGATTGCCGGGGTCAATACCATGAGCAGCCGCTCGAGCCAGGGCTCGACGCGGGTGATTTTGCAGTTCGATCAGGACCGCGACATCAATGGCGCGGCCCGTGAGGTACAGGCGGCGATCAACGCCTCGCGTAACCTGTTGCCCAGCGGTATGCGCAGCATGCCGACCTACAAAAAAGTTAACCCGTCACAAGCACCGATCATGGTCTTGTCGCTGACGTCCGATGTGTTGGCCAAGGGCGAACTTTACGATCTGGCTTCGACCATCCTCTCGCAAAGCCTGTCGCAAGTGCCGGGGGTGGGCGAGGTGCAAATCGGCGGCAGTTCCCTGCCTGCCGTGCGTATCGAACTGGAGCCGCAACTGCTGAACCAGTACGGCGTGGCACTGGATGACGTGCGCAACACCATTGCCAACGCCAACGTTCGCCGGCCCAAGGGGGCTGTGTCGAATGACGAGCATAACTGGCAAATACAGGCCAATGATCAACTGGAAAAAGCCAAGGATTACGAGCCGCTGATCATCCGTTACCAGGACGGAGCAGCTTTGCGTCTGGGCCATGTGGCCAAGGTCCAGGACGGCGTTGAAGACCGCTACAACAGTGGCTTCTTCAACCATGATGCTGCGGTGTTGCTGGTGATCAACCGTCAGGCTGGCGCCAACATTATTGAAACCGTCAACGCGATCAAGGCCCAGTTGCCTGCTTTGCAGGCGGTCCTGCCGGCCAGCGTCAAACTGAACCTGGCCATGGACCGCTCCCCGGTCATCAAGGCCACGCTGCATGAAGCCGAGATGACCTTGCTGATTGCCGTGGCGCTGGTGATTCTGGTGGTGTTCCTGTTTCTCGGTAATTTTCGTGCGTCGCTGATCCCGACCCTGGCGGTGCCGGTGTCGCTGGTGGGTACTTTTGCCATCATGTACCTGTTCGGCTTTTCGCTGAACAACCTGTCGCTGATGGCCCTGATCCTGGCCACCGGGCTGGTGGTGGACGACGCCATCGTCGTGCTTGAGAACATCTCACGGCATATTGATGCCGGGATCTCGCCCATGAAGGCTGCGTACCTGGGGGCCAAGGAAGTCGGCTTTACCTTGCTCTCCATGAACGTCTCGCTGGTGGCGGTGTTTTTGTCGATCCTGTTTATGGGCGGGATCATTGAAAGCCTGTTCCGGGAGTTTTCGATCACCTTGGCGGCGGCGATTGTGGTGTCACTGGTGGTCTCGCTGACCTTGACCCCGATGCTCTGCGCGCGTTGGCTCAAACCCCATGTGCCGGGTACTGAAAACGCCATGCAGCGCTGGAGCATCCGGCTTAACGACCGCATGGTGCTGGGTTATGCTCGCAGCCTGGATTGGGTCTTGCGGCACAAGCGCCTGACCCTGCTCAGCCTGTTACTGACCATCGGCGTAAACGTGGCGCTGTATGTAGTGGTGCCCAAGACCTTTATGCCGCAGCAAGACACCGGGCAACTGATTGGCTTTGTGCGCGGCGATGACGGTCTGTCGTTCAGCGTGATGCAGCCCAAGATGGATATCTTCCGCAAGGCTGTGTTGGCAGACCCGGCAGTGGACAGCGTGGCGGGCTTTATTGGCGGTAACAGCGGCACCAACAACGCGGTGATGATCGTGCGTCTCAAGCCGATCACTGAGCGCAAAATTTCTGCGCAAAAAGTTATCGAGCGTTTGCGTGAAAACATGCCCAAAGTGTCGGGCGGGCGCCTGATGCTGATGGCCGACCAGGACCTGCAATTTGGCGGTGGCCGTGAGCAAACCAGCTCACAGTATTCCTACATCCTGCAAAGCGGCGACTTGGGTGAATTACGCACCTGGTACCCTAAAGTGGTGGCTGCTCTCAAGTCCCTGCCCGAACTCACTGCCATTGACGCCCGTGAAGGGCGGGGTGCGCAGCAAGTCACCTTGGTGGTAGACCGCGATCAGGCCAAGCGCCTCGGGGTCGATATGGACATGGTCACTGCGGTGCTGAACAACGCTTACAGCCAGCGGCAGATTTCGACCATCTACGACAGCCTGAACCAGTATCAAGTGGTAATGGAGGTCAACCCCAAATACGCCCAGGATCCGCAAACCCTGGACCAGGTGCAGGTCATTACGGCCGATGGTGCACGGATTCCGTTGTCGGCCATTGCTCACTATGAGAACAGCCTGCAAGACGACCGGGTTGAACATGAAGGCCAGTTTGCCTCTGAAACCATCTCCTTTGACATGGCCCCCGGCGTTTCCCTGGAGCAGGGCACCGCAGCGATTGAACGCGAGATCGCCAAATTGGGCTTGCCCGAAGAAGTGATCGTGAAAATGGCCGGTACTGGCGATGCCTTTGCCGCCACGCAAAAGAGCCAGCCTTTCATGATTTTGGGCGCGCTGGTGGCGGTGTATCTGGTGCTGGGCATTCTTTACGAGAGCTATATTCACCCGCTGACTATCCTCTCGACCTTGCCGTCGGCGGGGGTCGGGGCGCTGTTGAGCATTTACCTCACCGGCGGGGAATTCAGCTTGATTTCGTTGCTCGGGATCTTCCTGCTGATCGGCGTGGTGAAGAAAAACGCCATCTTGATGATCGATCTGGCCCTGCAACTGGAACGGCATTCGGGGATGGGCCCGCAAGAGTCCATCCGCAGCGCCTGCCTGCAACGTTTGCGGCCGATCCTGATGACCACCTTGGCGGCCATCCTTGGCGCCTTGCCGTTGATGCTCAGCCATGCCGAAGGCGCCGAGATGCGCCAGCCATTGGGCCTGACCATCATCGGCGGGCTGGTCTTCAGCCAGATCCTGACCCTTTACACCACCCCGGTGGTTTACCTCTATCTCGACCGTGCGCGCCATCGTTTCAACCAATGGCGTGGCGTACGTACTGATGCTGCTCTGGAAACTCCGCTATGACCTCTCGTTTGCTTAATCTTGCTCCGGCATTGTCGCCACAACGTTGGGCGCTCGCCCGTGGCTCGCGTCTGTTGGGCCTGGTGCTGACCGGCGTGCTGCTCAGTGCCTGTGCGGTGGGGCCGGATTACCAGCGCCCTGAGCTGGCCGTGCCGCAGCAGTTCAACGCGGTTGATGGCTGGACCCAGGCCAACCCGAGTGATGCGCTGGAGCGGGGCGCCTGGTGGGAGTTGTACGCTGACCCGCAGCTCAACGCGCTGGTGGCCAAGCTCAACAGCAACAACCAAAGTGTTGCGCAGGCCGAAGCGCAATTTCGCCAGGCCCAGGCGCTGGTGCGCAATGCCCGTGGAGCCTTCTTGCCGAGTGCTGATTTAAGCGTAGGTAAAACCCGCTCCAGCCAGGGCACTGGCAGCTCCAACTCCAGCCTGACCAGTTCCAGCAGCGGTATTCGCGACACCTTGAATGCGCAAGTCGGGGTCAGTTGGGAGGCCGATGTCTGGGGCAAATTGCGCCGCGGCCTTGAGGCCAATGAAGCCAGCGCCGAAGCCAGCTATGCCGACCTGGCGGCCATGCGCTTGAGCCAACAATCGGAGCTGGTGCAGAACTACCTGCAACTGCGGGTGATTGATCAGCAGAAACGTTTGTTGGAAGCGACCGTCGAGGCGTATGAACGGTCGCTAAAAATGAGCGAAAACCAGTACCGTGCCGGGATCTCCGGCAAAGATGCGGTGGCGCAAGCGCAGACCCAATTGCGCAATACCCAGGCCAGCCTGATTGACCTGATCTGGCAGCGTGCCCAATTTGAAAACGCCATTGCAGTGCTCACCGGTCAACCGCCTACGGGCTTCAAACTGGTAGAAATAAACGACATCCCCAAGCTGCCGGCGATCCCGGTCAGCGTGCCTTCGCAACTGTTGGAACGGCGCCCGGACATTGCCTCGGCAGAGCGCTCGATTATTGCCGCCAACGCCAACATAGGCGTGGCCAAGGCGGCGTACTACCCGGACTTCAGCCTGAGCCTGTCAGGCGGCTACAGCAGTAGCCAGTATCAGGACTGGATCAGCGTGCCAAACCGGTTCTGGTCGGTGGGGCCAAAAATTTCATTGCCATTGTTTGATGGTGGCCAGCGTTCGGCCGAAGTGGACCGTAATGAAGCCGTGTACGACCAGACCGTGGCCAAATACCGCCAGACCGTGCTTGATGGTTTCCGTGAAGTGGAAAACTACAGGATCCAGTTGAAAGTGCTGGGTGATGAAACCGTGGTGCAAGAGCAGGCGCTGGAATCGGCCCGTGAATCACTGCGCCTGACCACCAACCAGTACAAAGCGGGTTTGATTGCGTATCTGGATGTCGTCAACGTTCAAACCACAGCCTTGAGCACCGAGCGCAGCGTCTTGAACCTGCTGCAAAGCCGCTTGATCGCCAGCGTGCAATTGATCGCCGCACTGGGCGGTGGCTGGGACGGGAAAATGGAAGTGAGCGAGCGCTAGGGCCTGCTCAGGTTTAACGCGTTCTGTAGTCGCTGACGAGGCACGAAGGCGGCGAAAATTAAGGATCGTGAGACTTAGTACGCTCTGCAGCCTCAATCAGCATGAAACGTAAACCGGTCCTTGCCACTATTTTTGGACGCATAAAGCGCTTTGTCCGCCTTGGCCAGGGCCTGGTTGAGGGTGTCGTGGTCGTCAACCCGGGTCAAGCCGATGCTGATGGTCACCGGGTATTGATGCGAGTCTTCGCGTACCTGGCGGCACAATGCATCCATCAGCACTTCAACGTCATCCCGGCGTACGCCTGAAACGTACACGGCAAACTCTTCCCCGCCCAGGCGCGCATATTCATAGCCCTGCACCACGGCTTTGATATTCGCCGCGGTGCGTTTGAGCACTTCGTCGCCAATGTCATGGCCGTACAGGTCGTTCACTTTCTTGAAGTTGTCGATGTCGATCATCGCCAGGTAATGATCGTGCTCACGGGGCCGGATACCCAGTTCGCTGCCAGCCCGCGCCATAAAGGAGCGGCGGTTGGGGATCTCGGTCAGGGTGTCGATGTAGGCCTGCTCAATCAGCAGTTTGGACAGGGTGTAGTTGAGCAGCTTCACACGGCGTAATTTGAAAAAACTGTAAGTCGTCAGGCAGGCCAGAAAAGAGTAATAGCAGAGGAGCATGCTGCCCCGCAGGTCCATTAACGATATTTCAGTCAGCACAAACGGGTTAAGTACTACGACGGTTATGGCCAGGGTGCTGATGAATGCCCAGCGGCTCAAGGGCAGGATCGAGGCGCAATACAGCATGCTTGAGGTCGCCAGGGTCAGCCACACGGCTTGTTCGGTCTCTGGCAGGCCCTCAACCAGCAGGCGTATGCCGATGCTGATCACCAGCACAAAGACCACGTTCAGCAGGTTGAATTGTTGAGCCGTGCGCAGAAAGCCGATAAGAAGGGTGAGGCCGACCATGGTGGCGATGAACAGCATGGAAAGCCCGGTAAACCCCTGACCGCCCTTGGTGCTGACAATCAGGTCAAACATCAGCCAGATAATGGTGCTGGCGATATAGGTCAGGCTGCAAAACGTGCGCAGCTTCTCAAAGTCATGCTGGGCAAATTCAGCTTGCAAGGCGGGTGGGGCGGCTTGCCTGGAGACTTCGTTCTCGATGGTTCTGAGCATTGCGAGCCTTGATCACGTGGAGTGGGGTATCCGAGTGATCAACTGTGTGTGAATACAGGCTGCCCGGACGACGTTTCAGTAACCCTAGCAGGAGTCTGCAGGTTTTCGACAGTCGCCGTATCAGGCATGAGGCTCGCTTGTGCGTCACGCGCTTTCGGCAAATACCTCGCGCACACTGCGTCGGCGTGCATTGTGCTCGCTGGCGCGCACCAGGGCTTCGAGGTCTTCGGGGGTCACGTCGATAAACGCGTCCATTTGCTCCATGGCTTTTTGTAGGTCTTCGGCAGTAATGCCGGCTTCGCCGGGGATATGCGGAGCCACAATGGCCGGTGCCGGCTCAGCATTTTTTTTCGGGTAACGCACGCGTGTCAGGTTGTTGTAGACCAATGCAGCCAGCAGCATGCACACAGCGCTGAGCATCACGGGGGCGAGCATCCCCCAGCCCAGGCGGGCGCTGTCCGGGTCTGCGAGGACTACCAGCAAGGCCAGCGCCCCAGCCGGCGGATGCAGGCAGCGCAGCAAGCACATGATGAGCATCGCCAGGCCTACGGCCAGGCAGGCGCTGTCCAGGTTGCGGCCGAAAAAATGCACCACGCCCAATGACACCACCGTTGCACACAGGTAGCCGCCGACAATCGACCAGGGTTGCGCCAATGCCCCGGAGGACACGGCAAACAGCAAAATGGCCGAGGCTCCCAAAGGGCCAATCAGGTGCATGGCCACGGGCAGGCCAAAGAACAGGCTACAGACCCAGACACACAGCAGTGTGCCCAGTGAGACGCCTATTGCAGCGCGGCTCCATTCGGTGGGGCGGGTATTCGTGGCCGCAGGCAACAGGCGGCTGATCCAGCTGTTTTGCATGGTGGGGAAATCCGGTATCTGGCAACGAAGGGATAAAAAAAGGGCCGTGCGGGTTTCCCGGCAAGCCCTTAAAAGTGTTCCTTTATTGGGGGAGGAACGTGCGCAGTGTGCTCGCACCGTTTGCAGTCCGCAAATTCATAATAATGATGCTTAACTGCAATTTTATTGAGTTAGAGCGCAGCTGTGCAGGCTACGGCAGTGTCGGTGCGCTGGCGGGTAGGTCCGAGGTTGATGATTTGCCCAGCACGCGGTCATACACATCATTGCTCAGCAACTGCCTCTCAATCAGGCCACGCAACCCGCAACTGTTGGCCAGCGGCACTTTTAGCAGCAACAGGGCATCGCGCAGTGTGCTCAATCGCTCCAGTTGGGGCAGGCTCACCACGTGCTCTGGCAGAGGGATAATTGGCACACTTGGCGCCCGTGCGGGTTGATCGTCGGCAAACAAGGAATAACTCATCACGTCGTACCCCTGAACAAAGGCTATTTATTATCTGGCAGTCGGTTCGGTTAAAGCGTTATGCGCTGGCGATACAAGCAGTGACATATCGATCATTTACTTGGCGTGGGATATGGGATTTGGTCGAGTGATTGTAAAGCGCGTTTCCCGCGCAGTATTGTCAGGCAGTGCGTAACTACCAATAAGATTTACGGAGAAGTTTGTAGGATTTTTCAACCCAAGAAGCGGGAGACGTAGCGCGTTAAAGTCGCACGTAGAGATGACTGCAAACGCTCGCGTGTTGAGCCAAGGTCTTACTGATTTTTACTCTGACGTAACAATCCGAAGTATTTTCGGCTGAGGGTGAAAGGTCAGGGCTCGGCTGCCTGAGCGAGGCCTTTATTCAAAGGGTGATGATTTTCAGCAGCACGATTGAATTTCTTGCTATAAACGCACTCCATTAGCCCCTCCGAACGGTTTTTTCGTCTCTTTACACGTTTAGCTGGACAAATAGCTGTCATTTCAGTTGCTGACTCGATAAGTCGGCCTTAGACTGCCGCCCCTCGTAAATTGAGTGCCGGGTGGCGCTTGAGATAGATGGCACCTAACGGGTTTGGATAAAGAACGATCCGATCGCTCCCCATTTCGCCTTAATGCACGTATTTTTTATAGAGAAATCAATGACAAAGGAACAGTTGCTGGCCATGCCGGCGGATGACTACATGAATGCCGAGCAGCACTCTTTTTTCACTGAGTTGTTGCAAGGTATGAAGGTTGAAACCCACGAACGCATCGAGCAAAACCGCATTGCGATCGAGAGCCTGGACACCCCGGCCGATCCTGCGGATGCCGCTTCGGTTGAAGAAGAACGTACGTGGCTGGTGAACGCAATCGATCGTGACCAGCGCATGCTGCCTCAGCTGGAACAAGCGCTGGAGCGCATCAAAGAAGACAGCTTCGGCTGGTGCGACGACAGCGGCGAGGCCATTGGCCTTAAGCGCCTGCTGATCAGCCCGACCACCAAGTACTGCATCGAAGCTCAAGAGCGTCACGAGCAAATCGACAAGCACCAGCGTCAAGCCTGAGTGCCTGACCTTGCCGGGGCCGCACGGCCCCGGTAGCTTTTGGGTTCTGCGAGCATTCGCCTTGCTGCCCGTTCCGCCTTGTAAAACCTTGTACAACAATCTCCGCGCGTTGAGTGAGTTCCACCGGTGAAGCACCTTATAGTTGCGCGGCATTTTTACGCGTGGCCGATTTGATCGAGGGTGAAATTCATGGGTGATTCAAGCAACACAAAACGCGTGTTGCGGGTGGGTGTGTTCTTTGATGGCACCGCCAATAACCAGTACAACAGTGCAACGGGTCAGGCCCGAATGGCGCAAGGGCTGAGGGTCGAGAGCGACAGCAGCTACGCCAACGCAACAACCAATATTGCCGCGCTGTACCAGCATTACCCGGCGCAACAGACCTTCGATACCGACGGCAACGCCGTGACGTCTCTCTATATTGGCGGTATAGGGACCACCACAGGTTCGGCCGATACGCGTTTTCCGGCCCAGACCTACGGCCGTGGCAGCAGCGGCGTAGTGGGCAAGGCAGAGCAGGCTTACGCGCAACTGCTCGAGTGCATGAAGCATTTTATTCAGGCTACACCAGCGGCTTCTTTGGGCCAGTTACAGCTGGATATTTTTGGATTCAGTCGTGGCGCGGCCGCCGCCCGGCACTTTGCCAACCTCGTCCTCAGCGGATCCTTTAAGTCGCAGTTCAGCCTGGCCGCAGATTTTGAGTGCGAGATCGCCTTTATCGGCTTGTTCGATACTGTCGCCGCCATGGGTGGGCTGGCAGACGGCGGCGATATCAGTGACGACATCAATCCCGGCCTTAACCTGTACCTGAGCCCAGACTGCGCGAAGTATGTTGTGCAGTTGGCTGCGCGTGATGAGCAGCGGCGCAATTTTGCGCTGAACAGCATCGCTGGGCAGTGGCCCATGGAAATCGCCGTCCCCGGCGCGCATGCCGATGTGGGGGGCGGGTATCCGGCGTTGATGTCCGAGCAGGTATTCCTGACGCGCTGGCAAACCAATCTGGTCAGCCCGTCCACACCCATCAACCTGACACACGCTTGGCAGCGCGCGAGTGCAGAACTGACACAGTGGCAGGCCCGGGACGTGTTGGACCCTGCTGACCCGGACGGCTTGTTGCAAGTGCGCAGTGATTCACGCCGCCAGGGCAGCCGCGAAGACCCTATGCAACAAGTGCTGGCTGCGGTGTTTATGCAACGCCGGGTATTCGGTGATTTGGCGCGGGTGTACCTGCGCATCATGCACAGCCTGGCGTGCGAGCAAGGCGTGCCGTTCAGGGTACTGATGCAGGCTGCTTGCGCACTGCCTGATGAGCTGCTGCCCATTGAGGCAAGGCTTCAGGCGCAAGTGCGTCTTGGCGCTATCGATTTGAGCGATGAGCAAGAGCGGGTTTTGCGCCAGCGCTACGTCCACCAATCGGCGAACTGGAATGCCTCGGTGGGGTCGGGAGAAGGGATTGTCGATCAGGCTTTTTTCAATCGACCGCAGGAGGGGGGGCGTTTGATCTATGAGCAAACGGCTCCCGTGTACGGGTAAGCGTGCACCGGGATTGTTACAGGTGATGCAATGCATCTATTCGGTACATAGCTTTTTCCGCTGTCACGGAAGCACTAACATAGCCGGCATCGTTAGGAGACTAACTAATTAGCGGAGTGACCCTCATGACCAACCAGGTCGATGTAGCCGTGATGATTGGTAGCGGTGTTCCCAAGAGCTTGCGCGCTCTGGGCCAGAAGGCTTGCTGGGTAGTGCTGGTGAATGGTGAACAGCGGGGGACGGCCTTCTCAAGCCGGGTCGAAGCAGAGGAATGTCGTACGGCGTGGTTGGCGCAACTGGGCGCCAACCTTGGCACACGGCTAGAGCGCGCTCAGCGTGCTTGATGCAGGCGCTCGTTCAGTTCGTCGATAACAATGGCCCAGTGATCGTCAGCGGCGATTTTTTCTTTTAGGAACTGCGCTTGAGCCGCGGTCCAGAAAGGCGCATCGGCCAGCTTGACGTCTTCAGCCAGTGTCGGGGTTTTGAGGAAAAACGTGTCGATCGACGCTTGATCAGCGTCCAGACCCAGTTGTTCAAACAATGCTTGCAGGGTGACAGGGGTATCGTCCATGTTCATTTCCTTGAGTGGGTGCTCTGCTTTGAGGCCTGCGAGAGCAAAGAGTTCGAGGCCAAGCCTAGAATAGAAACATGAAACGTGTTGTTTAAATTGCGTTTAAGCGTTGAGGGCGCCTGCGTCGACGGCTTCTTTTAATTGCCGCGCCGATTCCATGCCGGCTATTTTTGCCAGCTCGGCGGTCTTGAACCAACGGTCCTTTTCAACCTGGTAGTAACTGACTTTGGTCAACGGTGGTTTTGGGCGCATCACGATCACTGCCTGAAACTCTCCGTCGACATCTTTGACGTCACCACGGATGAAATACTCGCCAATATCAAATTCCGTCACGTGTCATGATTCCTTGCAAGTAATGGAGTGCAGACAACCTGGCGGCATGGGCCAGGCCAATTTTTCGCGCCAGTATGGCAGCAGTTGGCGGGTTGTGGCGCAGTTAACGCATCGGTGCGACGAAAGCCCTGTTGAATATGGGGCCAATCAGGCAGAAAATAAGCCGTTGGCAAAATCGGGAACAGGATGTGTATACCCATTCCTGTGCATGAGTCGGTAGAATAGCCGCCCAACTGAGTACAAACCGCTGTGCGCGAGCACATGCCCTGGTTAATTTCCTTCAAGTTCTGGCGCCTTTTTGTCAGGGCAAACCAGGCGGGAATCCATTACTTTTACATCACAGGCCATCCCTGACCCCAGCCGTCAGTTGAATTTCCCGTACTCGGTTTTTAAGTGGGTGGGTGAGGTCTTTTTTGCTGCCTGCCTTTTAGCAGGCAGATTAATTTTTTTTGTTATTGAGGGCTTTTCGTTGGCAGTCAGCAATTTGGAGATGCACGCTTTATTTGTGTTGGGTGACTTGCGGGCCCGGTTGGTCAAGTTGTTCCAGTCGCGCTTTGTATACGTCACCGAACAAACAGCAGAAGGTATTTACATCGCTGAAATCGATACCGAAACAGCGTTGGTGGTAGACGACAAACCCGGCCTGAAACTCAAGGTTGGCGATCATTTCAGTGCCGCCGTCATGCCGAGCCGTGAAGGTGGCAAGCTGGACATCAAGTTTCGTGAAATCAAAATGACGGTGTATGGCATTGGTGACTATGCCTACGTCAGCTCGCCGTTAGGCGAAGGTATTGTTTTCAAGGAAGGCCAAACCGTGATGCTGGTGTTTGCGGCCACCGAGCAACTTGAAGCTGGCCTGAGCAAAACCTTGAAGGCGGTCACTACCAAAGCGGCCAAATGGCGCAAGGGTGAGTTGACCTTCAAGGCCAGCAAAGAGTGACGCTGACTCGCAGCGAGTTTCATCAGCAGCATCTTGAGCAAGCCCATGCCAAGGCTGCCGAGTTATTTGCCCGGCGCACGGAACTCAAAGGTGCCTGGCTGGGCTGGGTGGCGGGGCAACTGTACAGTTTGAGCCCCGCCGAATACGCCAGCATGGTTCGCCGCGAACTGCAGCGTTTGCAGGAAGGTATGCCAGCATCACCGTGAGTGGGGCGCAGCCTTTTCAGGTGGCAACGACAAACCGCGGTATCGGTTTACGCATCAGTGTGCCCACCAGCAGCGAGCCCACCAGCGCAAGTAACCCGGCCACCCACAGCAAGGTACTGAAGCCCGCGACAAACGCCTGGGTCGCCAGTGGTTGAATCTGCGCTTGTGCCGCCAGCGGTAACTGGCTGAGCGCCCCTGACATGTCGCCGGCGACCACCCGTGAAGCTATAAAGTGGCTTTGCTCCAGCCAGGGTCCCGCCACCTGTGCAAGGCTGGCTTGCAGGTTTTGCTCGGTGTGCCCGCCCAGCAAGGCGCCGTATACGCCGATGGCCAATACGATGGCGCTAAAGCGCATGGTGGTGCTCATGCCGGACGCCATGCCCACCCGGTCTCGCGGCACGCAGGCCATGATGTTTTTTTGCGTGTCGCCGTTCAGCAGCCCGGCACCCGCGCCAGTCACGGCGGTGGCCAGGGCGAAACTCAGGTAGCCGCCATAATCCACGGCCCAGGCGCTGAGCAAGTTGCCACAGCCCACCAGGGTCAGCCCCAGGGCCATCATGCTCGCCGGGGTGTAGCGTGACGCCATGCGCGCGCCAATTCGTGGGCAGATCAACATGGTCAGGGCAAACGGCAGCATGCCCAACCCCGAGAGAATAGCCGTCAGGCCCAGACCGTTTTGCAGGTAGAACGGCAGCAAGGTCATCATCACCTGAGCGCACCCGGCATAGGCAAACATGCCCAGCAATGCGCCGATAAACCGCGGGTGACGGAACAGTTGCAGGTCGATCATAGGCCGTTGTTGCACCGACTCGATCCACACAAACAGCGCCAGCAGTAAGGCGCCGCCGCAGAGGCGGGCATAGGTCAGCGGGTTATCCCAGCCAATCCGGTTAGCTTCGATCAGGCCCCAGATCAGGCACAGCAAGCTGGCGCTGAAGGCCAGGCTGCCCCACGGGTCGAGGCGTGCGGACAGCGGGTCACGGGATTCACTGATAGCGTGGCGCACCAGCGCCATCAGGACCAGGCCGACCGGCAAGTTGAGGTAGAAAATCCAGCGCCAGCCCAGGTACTCGGTGATCAGCCCGCCCAAGGTTGGCGCTGCGGTCATGGCCACCCCCATGCACGCGCCCCAAAACGCCCAGGCCTTGGCCCGTTCAACTTCATCATGGAAAGCATGCCCGATGGAGGCCAGCGCCGAGGTCAGCAGCAACGCCGCACCAACGCCTTTGACCGCCCGGGCGATTTCCAGCAGCAGGCTATTGGGCGCCGCCCCGCAACCGAGTGACGCGAGGATGAAAATGCACAGCCCCAAGATCAAGGTGGTTTTGCGCCCAATACGATCGGCAATGCTCCCGGCCGGCAGCAGCAAAGCGGCAAACGCCAGCATATACGCGCTGACCACCCATTCGATGTCGACAAAGTTGGCGCCCAGATCACGGGCGATGGTGGGCAAGGTGACCGCGACGATATTGGTGTCGAGCACGATCAATGAACACACCCCGCTGGCAGTCAGCAGGGTCAGACGTGGGCTTACTGTTTTCATGGGCGTTGCCCTGTGCCAACCAAGGGCGTTACTTTGTGAGTAATCAAGTTGACGGACATGTGCGAGTCTCTCTCGTATGGCGGTGTCAACAGGGTATCGCTGCACCGGCTTAGTTGCGTTAGCTGGCTGCTCGGACTTCATTACCTTTGAGCTAATGCTGCTATGGAAATACGCCACTTTCGCTACTTTTTGGCCGTTGCACAGCACTGCAATTTCACTCGAGCTGCCGAAGTGCTGGGCATTGCACCCCCGACCCTGAGCCGACAAATCCAGGACCTTGAAAGTGCCCTGGGGGTGCGCTTGTTTGTGCGCGAGCAGCGTCAGGTCAGCTTGACCGAGGCGGGGCAGGCGTTACTGCCCGAAGCAGACGCTACCGTACGCCAGTTCGAACTGGCGCAGCGCCATGCGCAACGTGCCGGGCGCGGCGAAACCGGGCACATCGAATTGGGTTATGTGGCTTCTGCGGTGTATTCCGGCGTGTTGCAGCGCCAGGTGCAGGCTTACGCTCAAGCGTCTGCTGAAGTCAGCTTGAGCGTGCGCGAAGCGCCGATGGCCAGTTTGCCGACGATGGTGGCCGAAGGGCGTTTTGACCTGGGCTATGTGCGCTCACCGATGGCGCTGCCCCCGGAACTGGAAGCCATTCGTCTGAATAGCGAAGGCTTTGTCTTGGCGATAGCCGCCGACGCGTGGCTCACTCGCCTCAAGCACATCAGTGCCGAGCATTTGCAGCACGAGACCTTCATCTTGCCCGAGCAGATCAGCGGCACATTGCACGTGGCGGCCCAAGGTGGCTATGCCCCTAAACTGGGCGCGCAGCCCGGCGGACTGGTGGCTGTCATCGCTTTAGTGTCTTTGAACCGGGGCGTGGCGGTGGTGCCGGCCTCGGTGGTGGGGCATATCAGCCTGCCGAATGTGCTGTACCGGACTATCGAAGGGTGTGACGCGACCTCCTGGTTGTCGTTGATCTATCGCCGATTTGAAAAGTCCGCGGCAGTCGTGCGTTATATCGACAAGGTCAAGCGTGAAGCGGGTTAGCATTTGCGTGCGTTCGTTTCAGGAAGCAGTACAATCGCGCATTTTTCACTGGGCATGGATGCTGGTCCGGATCGTTCAAGAGAAAGCTCATGGTTGCTGCAACGTACTCTCCCGCCCTGGTGTTTATTTCCCTTTGCGTGGCCATTCTGGCTTCGTATACCGCACTTGACCTGACAGGACGAATCGCTACCGCGCGTGGGCGAACGGCCTATTTGTGGATGGGGGGCGGGGCGCTGGCCATGGGTTTCGGGGTCTGGTCGATGCACTTTATTGGCATGCTCGCCCTGGAATTGCCGCTGGAGCTGGGTTACGACCTGGGCCTCACCCTGTGGTCATTGCTGGTGGCGATTCTGTCTTGCGGGTTTGCCTTGTGGCTGGTCAGCCAGCCCAGCCTGCCAGCACTGCAATTACTGTTGGGCGCCTTGATCATGGGCGCCGGGATCAGCGCCATGCACTACAGCGGCATGGCGGCCTTGAAGATGCAGCCGGGCATTTACTATGACCCGACGCTGTTTGGCCTGTCGCTGGTAATCGCAGTCGGCGCCTCGGCGGCTGCGCTGTCCATTGCCTTTCGCCTGCGCAAGCAAACCCCTTATGTGCGCCTGATACGCGGCGGGGCGTCGGTGGTCATGGGCCTGGCGATTGTCGGCATGCACTACACCGGCATGGCGGCGGCGAACTTCCCGGTGGGCAGTTTTTGCGGCGCGCTGGTTGATGGCCTGAGTGGCAAAGGCCTGGACAACCTGGTGCTGGTGTCCAGCCTCGCGGTGCTGGTGATAGCGCTGCTGACCTCGATCTTCGATGCCCGCCTGGACGCCCGCACAGCGGCGCTGGCAGACTCATTGACCCTGGCCAACGAAGAACTCACCCAACTGGCCCTGCATGACACCCTGACCGGGCTGCCGAACCGCATCCTGCTGGCTGACCGGATCAGCCAGGCCATGGCCAAGGTCGCGGAGCAGGGCGGCTGCTTTTCGCTGATGTTTATCGACCTGGACGGCTTCAAACCGGTCAACGATGCGTTTGGCCATCACGTGGGCGACCGCTTGCTGCGTGAAGTGGCCTTGCGTTTGCGCGAGCAGTTGCGCAGCCAGGACACCCTGGCGCGCATTGGCGGCGATGAATTTGTGTTGCTGGTGCGTTTGACCGGGCCCGACGACGCACCGCAAGTGGCCACCCGCCAAGTCAGCCTGTTGGCCAAGAGCTTTAGGGTGGATGAGCATGACTTGCAGATCTCTGCGAGCATCGGTATTGCGCTGTACCCCGGCAATGGCCAGAGCGCCGAAGAACTGCTGATGAACGCTGACGCCGCGATGTACCACGCCAAAGGTGGCGGTAAAAACGGCTACAGCTTCTTTGACGTGTCGATGAACACCAACGCGCGCAAACAACTGCAACTGTTGCAGGACCTGCGGCAGGCGCTGGAACATAACCAGTTCCGCCTGCACTACCAGCCCAAATTTGATGCCAGCAACGGCAAGCCGGTCGGGGCCGAAGCCTTGCTGCGCTGGGAGCATCCGCAACAGGGTTTGCTGCAACCGGACGACTTTATCGAGCTGGCCGAAAAAACCGGCCTGATCATCCCGATTGGCGAGTGGGTGCTCAACGAGGCATGCCGGCAAATGCGCATCTGGTTTGACCAGGGCTACAGCCACTGGCGCATCGCGGTCAATTTGTCGGCCTTGCAGTTTTGCTACTCCGGGCTGGTCGACAGCGTGGTCTCGGCGCTGGAACGCAACCAATTGCCCGCCAACAGCCTGACCCTGGAAATCACCGAAACCACCGCCATGAGTGACGCTGATGCGAGCATGACGGTGCTGCAAAAGCTCTCGCACATGGGCGTCGACCTGTCCATTGATGATTTTGGTACGGGCTATTCCAGCTTGATGTATCTCAAGCGCTTGCCTGCCAACGAGCTGAAAATCGACCGTGGTTTCGTGCGCGACCTGGAACATGACAGCGATGATGCGGCGATTGTCTCGGCCATTGTGGCGTTGGGTCAGGCGCTGGGCTTGCGGATCGTTGCTGAAGGTGTTGAGACCGACACCCAGCAAAGCTTCCTGACCACCTTGGGCTGTGATTCCCTGCAAGGTTTTTTGCTGGGTCAGCCCCTGCCAGCCGAGCAATTTATGGTGGATATTCACCGCGCTGAACAGCCCGTCGCTGGCAACCCGGCTTCGGCCTGACAAAACCGGTGCATCGCGGTTACTCTTGTGCTCATGTCCACTGGTTGAATGGGGAGCGCGTATTTATGGATAGAGTCATCGTGATCACCGGTGGTAGTCGCGGCATTGGCGCAGCCACTGCCGTGCTGGCGGCGCAACAGGGTTACCGGATTTGTATCAACTACCAGTCTGACGACACCGCGGCGCATCAAGTGCTGGACGAGGTGCGTGCGCTGGGGGCACAAGCCATTGCCGTTCGGGCAGACGTCAGCGACGAAGATGAAGTCATCAGCCTGTTCTCGCGGGTTGACCTGGAACTGGGCCCGGTCACGGCGCTGGTCAACAATGCCGGCACCGTGGGGCAAAAATCCCGGGTCGACGAAATGTCGCAAGTGCGCATCATGCATACCCTTAAAACCAACGTATTGGGCCCGATTTTGTGCGCCAAGCACGCGGTGCTGCGCATGTCACCGCGCTACGGCGGCCAGGGCGGCAACATTGTCAACGTGTCATCGGTGGCCGCGCGACTGGGCTCGCCCAGCGAGTACGTCGATTACGCGGCCTCCAAGGGCGCGCTCGACACCTTCACTCTGGGCTTGTCCAAAGAACTGGCCGGCGAGGGGATCCGGGTCAACGCCGTGCGGCCGGGTTACATCTTCACCGACTTCCACGCCCTCAGTGGCGACCCGGGTCGGGTGAGCAAACTCGAACCCCTCATCCCCATGGGCCGAGGCGGGCGCCCGGAAGAAGTGGCCGAAGCCATCATCTGGCTGCTCTCGGACAAAGCCTCCTACACCACCGGCACCTTCCTGGATTTGGGCGGCGGGCGTTAAACGACTGTAGCAGCGAGCCTGCCCCGCGATCTTTTAAACGATCAAAAGATCGCGGGGCGCACGATTTGTTCTAAACAAGCGGATTGCAATTGCGTTCAATCTGCCGATAATGCGACTTATTGCTATTTAAGTCTGGTTATCTATCGTGTCTGCACCTCTAGATCCTAAAGCCCTGCTGGCGAGCCTCTATCATGACAACCATGCCTGGCTGCGCGGCTGGCTGTCGCGTCAGGTGCGTTGCCCGCAAGATGCCGCGGATCTGACCCAAGACACTTTTTTGCGCGCCTTCGACGCGCAGCAACTGGACCGTATCAAAGAACCCCGCGCCTACCTCAGCACCGTGGCCCGGCGCCTGCTGTGCACGCTCTGGCGGCGACGCAAGCTGGAGCAGTCGTACCTTGAGCAACTGGCTGAACTGCCAGAAGGCTACGCCCCTTCAGCCGAAGACATTGCCCTGGTGCGCGAAGCCATTGAGGCTATTGATCGGGTCCTCGAAGGCCTGCCGCGTCGAGTTAAACGGGCCTTTTTGCTGAACCGCCTGGAGGGCATGCCGCAGCAGGCCATCGCGGATCAATTGGGCGTCTCGCTGGCGACGGTAGAACGTGATCTACGCCGTGCCTTTGTTCATTGCTTGTCACACACGGCGTAATGCTCATGAGCAAAACCAAACTCGACCCCATCACCCGTGATGCCATTGACTGGGTTCTGCGCCTTGAGTCAGGCCACGCCTGTTCATCCGAGCGCCAGGTGTTCAAAGCCTGGCTGGCCGAAAACCCGGAGCACAAGGCCGCCTGGCAACGGGTCGCCGGGCTGCTGAAAAATCCATTGGCCGACTTGCAATCGGTTGATCGGCGAAGCCCCGGTCAGTTGCAGGCGGCACGCAAGGCCTTGCTTGATACGCCTTCGCCGGTGCGCAAAAAAGCCCTGCAAGGCGGTGTGCTGCTGTTGCTACTCGGGCTGGGCGCCGCCGGGGTGGTAGATCGCGTGGTGCCATTGGCAGGCTTGATGGCCGATCAACACACCGGCACCGGCGAACGCAAAACCATCGAGCTGGCCGATGGCAGCCGCCTCACGTTGAATGCCCGCAGTGCGGTCGATATCGAGTTCAGTGCCGGCCAGCGCCGTGTGCGGCTGCGAGAAGGCGAATTGCAGGTAGATGTTGCCGCCGATGCCAAACGCCCGTTTGTGGTGGCGACCGACCAAGGCCAGGTCAGAGCCCTGGGTACGCGCTTTACGGTTCGCCAAGGCATCGACGAAAGCCTGGCCAGCGTGCAGCAGCACAGCGTGCAACTCGACACCTTGGGTGGGCTGCAACGGAAAATCGAAACCGGCGAGGCGGTGTCGTTCACTGCCAACCAGATCGACCCGCAAACCCCGACCTCACGCAGTCAGGCCGATTGGCTGGAAGGCCGGGTCGAGCTGCACGATGAGCCGCTGTCAGCCTTGGTCGATGCCATGCGCCCTTACCAGACCGGCTTGTTGCGCATCAGCCCGGACGCCGCGCGGTTGCGGGTTTTTGGGGTATTCCCGCTGGACAATACCGCGCATACCTTGAGTGCACTGGCGCAAACCCTGCCGCTCAAAGTCACGCGCTATGGGCCGTGGTTGACGGTGATTGACGTGCGTCGCTAAAAAACCAATAAATACGAATTATTTTCAAATGGCGTGAGGGGAACGTCCTGCTCGTTAGTCAAGGTTACAACTGCCTTCACTACAACGAGAAAGGACCCCACATGTCGTACGCCCCTCTAAGACCGTGCCTGCTGGCATTGACCATCACCCTGAGCATTGCCGGGCACCCGCTGAGTGCGGTGGCGCAGTCGCTGGCCAATGAGCAAAATGCCTTCCAGGCTTATGATCTGCCAGCGGCGCCCTTAGGCGTGACCTTGAGCCGGATTGCTCGCGACAACAACCTGACCCTGTCTATCCCGGCAAACTTGCTGCAAGGCAAGACTTCGGCACCGGTGCATGGCAGGTATACCCCGCAACAGGCAGCAGAGCGAGCTCTGGCGGGCACGGGGCTGGGGTTGAATGTCACCGAAAATGGCGCGCTGAGTGTTTATCCGTTGGTGGAGACGGGCGCCTTGAACCTCGGCGCGACTACGGTTTCGGCGCATCAGGCCGAAGATGGCCGTGGCCCGGTGGACGGTTTTGTCGCGACCCGATCAATCACCGCAACCAAAACCGACACGCCGATTCTGGAGATCCCACAAACCATCAACGTGGTCACCGCTGACCAAGTGGCGATCCAGGGCGCTCGCGACCTGACCCAGGCACTGCGTTACACGCCGGGCCTGAGCACCAATGGCTTCACCGACCGCAACACCATCGCGGACGAAATCACCAGCCGTGGCTTTGCGCCGACCCTGCTTTACCTAGACGGTGCCTACTTGCCGTCAGCCGGCAGCCTGGGCGGCGCGCCGCAAATCGACCCGTACACCCTGGAGCGCATCGAAGTGCTCAAGGGGCCTTCATCGGTGCTGTACGGGCAAAACCAGCCAGGCGGCTTGATCAACCTGGTGTCCAAGCGCCCGAGTACCGAGGCCAAACAGCAGATCAAAGTCGGTACCGGCAGTTTTGACCGGTACAACCTGGCGTTTGATGCCACTGGGCCGCTGGACGATGCGAAAACCCTCAGCTATCGCCTGATCGGTGTCGGCAACACCGGCGGCGAGCAAGTGGATCACACCAAGGACTCGCGCAAGCTGCTGGCTCCCAGTGTGCGCTGGGCGCCCAATGACAGCACTGACCTGACGGTGTACGCGCAACTGCAGCGTGATGACGGCCTGGCCGATTATCAGGCCCTGCCAGCCGTGGGCAGCCTGTATCGAAACTCGCAGGGCAATAAAATTCATCGCGATGCGTTCCTCGGCGATTCGAAGTGGAACGATTACAAGCGCGATCAGTACGTGGTCGGGTATCAGTTTTCCCACGCCTTCAACGAGGCTATGACCTATCGCCAGAGCCTCAGCTATATCGACGTCAATGATCGCTACAAGGGCTTTTACCTGAACCGTTTTGTCACCGTGAACGGAGTGTCTGATACCCACGCCAGCCGTACCAAGCTCGATTGGCGTCAGCAGAACAACTCGTACACCTTTGACAACCACCTGCAAAGCGACTTCGCCACCGGCCCGTTGCAGCACACCTTGCTGGTGGGCCTCGATTACCGCCACTTCACCCGTAAATACCAGGGCTACAACCTGTACGGCAGCGAAGTTATTGACCTGTACAACCCGAGCAATTACCGCACCACGGGCGTGCCAACCCTGACCACCAAGTGGGACAACGTGGTCAAGCAAACGGGGTTGTATGTTCAGGATCAGATCAAGGTCGACAACTTTATTCTGACCCTGGGTGGCCGCCAGGACTGGGCCAAAGTTGAAAACAACGATCTGCTGGCCCATACCCGGGAGCCGCAAAGCGACAATAAATTCACCGGTCGCGTGGGGCTGACCTACCTGACCTCGTTCGGCCTGGCGCCGTATATCAGCTACACCGAATCGTTCCTGCCGTCGGTGGGCACTACCGCGCCGCAGCGTGGCGGCAAGTCGTTTGTACCGATCACCGGCAAGCAATATGAAGTGGGGGTCAAATACCAGCCCAACGACGCCACGTTGCTCACGGCGTCGGTGTTCGACATCAAGCAGCAAAACGTGCTGACCGGCGACCTGGAATACCAGGAGTATCAGGTTCAGAACGGAGAAATAAGCTCGCGCGGCATCGAGCTGGAAGCCAAGAGCAGCGTCAACGCTGTCGATCTGGTTGCCTCGCTGTCGTACATCGATGCGTTTTACAGCAAATCCAACTACAGTGACAAAGGCCACCGCAGCGAAGCCCAGGCGCCCTGGGCGGCCAGCGTGTGGGCTGACTATCACTTCACGGCAAACCTGTTGCGGGGCGTGACGTTGGGCGGCGGTGCGCGCTACAGCGGCTCAGGTTATGGCGACTCGGCCAACAGCTTCAAAACCCCGTCATTTGTGGTGGTCGACGCCACACTGAGCTATGACCTGGTGGCGCTGGACCCAAGCTTCAAAGGCGTCAGCACCAGCCTCAACGTGCAAAACCTGTTTGACCGCGAGTACGTGTCGTCGTGTAACTACAGCTTTGGCTGCTACTACGGCCAACAGCGTACGGCAGCCCTGGAAGTCAAATACGATTGGTGATGCCCCCCGTCCTCAACGACGTAGCTTGAGGGCGCTGGCCAGGCTGATCGCCAGTGGCAAGCGCGGCAACAACGTGGCCTGGTAAGCGTGGTACAAATCACCCTTGCCGGGCCAGATAGTGGCCGACGGCAGGTTGTCCGGGCCCAGTTCGTGGTGCCAACTGCCGTTCTCACGGTCGATCAGGTGCAGGTCGATGTAGTCCCAGAAACGCTGATACCACACGTCATATTCAGGCTCGCCGGTGCGTTGGATCAGGGCCGTGGCCGCCGCGGCGGCTTCGGCGAGGGTCCAGTGCAGGCGCTCACGCACCTGCGGTTGATGGTTCCAGTCCAGCGTGTAAACAATCCCCGGTTCACCGTCCACCTGCCAGCCATAGCGGCAAGCGCTGGCGAACAGATGGCGGGCATCGTCCAGCAACCATTCAGGGTTTTCCAGGCCACGCTGCTTGCGTGCGGCTTCAAGGTGCAGCAACAGGCGCGCCCATTCAAACGCATGGCCCGGTGTCTTGCCAAAAGGCCGGAAAGGGTCAGCCGGGTTATCGATGTTGTAGTCGGGCAGCGCTTGCCATTGCGCGTCGAAATGCTCAATGGGCAAGTAGCCGGACTGCGCGGCGTGTTGATGAATCACCCGATCAGCGATGCTCAAGGCGCGGTCGAGCCAGAGGTCTTCGTCGAGCACATCGGCCAGTGCCAGAAAGGTTTCGGTGCCATGCATGTTGCTGTTGGCCCCACGGTACGGCTCGCAGTCACTCCAGTCTTCTGCAAAGCTTTCCTGCAAGGCGCCTTGCTCTTCGCACCAGAAATGACGCTCCAGTACACCCACGGCTTCTGCGAGCAATTCAGCAGCGCCCAGACGTCCGGCGACCACCGCAGAGCTGGCGGCCAGGGCGACAAACGCATGCAGGTAGGCGTACTTGCGGCGGTTGCCATCTTCGCCATTGGGGGTCGCAAACCAGCCGCCGTGATTGGCGTCTTGCAGCGCGCCGGCCAGGGCCGAGAGGCCATGATCTATCAACGGTCCGCAGCCCGGCAGGCCTTGAATATGCGCCAGGGAAAAGCTGTGAACCATCCGTGCGGTAGTCACAGTATCAACCTGCGCATCGTTCGGGCGCTGACCGAAGCGGTCGAGGCCGGCAAACCCCAGCGGCACGCGCGCAGCCTTGGCGAAATCCACCAGCGCTTGCCCCTGGTCGTGCAGCCACTGTAGATGGGAGGCAGAAGTCAGCCAGCTTTCGTTGGTACGCGTGAGATTGGTCATGTGCCACCTGTGGGGTTCTTGTTATTCAGCGCTCGCAGATTAAGAGATTGGCTCAAAAGCTGAAAGCTTTCATCTTCACAAGACGCCCGGTTGTCGCACCGCCGTGGGTTAAATCTCCGGGCCCCAGCGCTGCGACCAGTCGCCGTCCTCCTTGACCAGTTCGCGCAGCAGTTCGATGGCATGTTGCAACGCCGGGCTGTCGCGTTCGCGTGAGTACACCAGGTAGGTCGGGTAGCTGAATTCCGGGGCTTTGGGCACGCGCTCCAGGGCGCCGCTGTCCAGGTAACTTTTGACCACCCGGGTGCGAAAGTAGCCGCTGCCGCCGTTTTCCAGAATGAAATGCAAGGCCACCGGCCCCAGATTAAAACTGATCGGCGCCCGGGCTTTGTCAGGCAGAGCGGCGTCATGCTGACGGCGGAAGTCTTCACCCCAGTCCACGTATACATAAGGCTCGGGCAGGGCAGGGCGGCGAATCTGAATCAGCTTCTCTTCAAGCAACTGCTCAACCTGCATCCCCGGCCAATACTCAGGCTGATACACCAGCGCGGCATCCAGCAGGCCCATTTCGATCTGGCGTAACAGAAACTCACCGTCGCGAATCTGAATCCGCAAGGCGTGCTGCGTGAGGTGTTCTCGCAAGGTTTTCGCCCAGCTCAGAATCAGCGGGTTACACAGGCTGACTTCGCCGCCGATGTGCAGCATTTTGTGCAAGCCTTCGGGGCGCGGTACATCACGGCGGGCGGCTTCCCAGGTTTGCATCAGTTGATTGGCATAAACCACAAAGGCTTCGCCGTCCGGGGTCAGCTTGGCACCGGCGCGGTTACGCACAAACAATCCGGCGCCGAGCAGACTTTCGAGCTTTTGCACGCGGGCGGTTACGGCGGTCTGGGTGATGTGCAGTTTTTCGGCGGCTGCCGCGAGGCTGCCGCAGCGGACGATTTCGAGGAAGGTACGGGCCAGGTCGAGGTCCATGATCGTGCCTGTGAGCAAGGGGTGCTCAGTGTAAGGGCAATGTGCGAAAAACACATTGGCACTGTAGGAGCGAGCTTGCCTCGCGATCTTTTAAACCATCAAAAGATCGCGAGGCAAGCTCGCTCCTACAGATTTTTTGCGGGGTTAGAAGGTGTATTTAGTCGTCAGCGACAGGCTGCGTGGCTCGCCGTAGTAAACGGTGCTGAAGTTACCAAGGCCGGACAGGTACTTTTTGTCGAATACGTTGTTGGCGTTGAGGTTGAACGACAGGTGTTCGTTGTAATCGTAGCGGGTCATCAGGTTAACCAACGCGTAGCTGTTCTGCTCGATGATGTCGTAGTCGCCTTTCGGGTCGTTCCAGATCCGGCCGTAGAACGGGCTCTGCCAGTTCACGCCACCGCCCACGGTGACTTTGTTCAACGCGCCTGGCAGGCGATAGGTGGTGAACACCCGTGCCACGTTTTCAGGCTTGGTGGTTTCCAGCGGGAAGCCATACAGGCGCTTGCCGTCATCGGTTTTGGTCTGGGCGTAGGTGTAGCCCGCCATGATGTTCAAGTCCGGCATCAACTCACCGGCCAGTTCAAACTCGATGCCTTTGGTTTTTGCTCCGTCAACCGACTCGTAGTAGTCGCGACCGGTATCCGCGTCTGTGCCGGCGAAGATCGGCAGTTTTTTCTGCTCGGTGCGAAACACCGCCACCGTCGCGTTCAGGCGGCCACCAAAGTATTCACCCTTCAAGCCGATTTCGTAGCTGTTGCCTTCGGTGGGTGGCAGGTTGGTGTTGGACTGGCTGCGCTCGGTCACCGGCTTATAGATTGAGGTGTAGCTGGCATAGGTTGAGTAGGTGTCGTTCAGGTCATACACCACACCGGCGTAAGGCGTGACTTTACCGTGCTGCTTGGAGCTGGTTTTGTTGTCGCTGAATGCAGACGACTGCACGTAATATTTGTAGGTTTCGTTGTACTGGAAGTCGCTCAGGCGGCTGCCCACAATGACCGACAAGTCGTCCGCAGGCTTGAAGCGGGCAGCGATATAGGCACTGTTCTGATTGGTGTTTTTCTCGTACTTGCCGTTTTTTGGGAAGTCCGGTTTCGGGTAATGGCCCTTCCAGTCAAAGATACTGCCCGGAACCTCACCGAACGCGCTGCCATCAAAGGTCGCGCCGGTTTGGCGTGACGATTGTGATGTGGCGCCAACAACCAGTTCATGTTCGCGGCCGAACAGGGTGAAAGGGCCTGTCGCATTGATGTCGGCGGTGGTTTGTACGCGATGGCCTTCCCACTTGCCCCAGTAAAAGAACATGCCCTCGCCAGTCACCGGGTCCGGGGTGCCGCCACTGGCCGAGCCCAGTTGGGTGTCGTGATCGTTGGTTTGCTGGTTCAGCGTGCCTTTGACTTTCCAGTCGTTGGCAAAGGTGTGTTCAAGGGAGGCGAAGGTGGTTTGCGCGACGACATCACGACGGCTCCAGTCTGTGGCCGGGTTGAAAGAGCGGCTGAAGTCGGTCTTGCTGTAGTTCGAGAAGTAGTACGGGTTACCGGTCCAGGACGAGCCGCGCGGCTTTATTTTTTGATAGTCCATGCCAAAGGTGAACAGCGTGTCGGGGGTCAGATCGGCTTCGATGATGCCGTAGAACACGTCGTTTTTCTTGGAGTAATGGTCGCGGTACGAGTCTGCGTCCTGGTACACCGCCACCACACGGCCGCGCACGCTGCCGTCTTCATTCAACGGACCGGAAATATCGCCTTCAGTGCGGTAGTCGTCCCATGAGCCGACGCTGCCGCTGACCGATGCCTTGAATTCGCGGGTCGGTTTTTTACGGATCAGGTTGACTGTGGCCGAAGGTTCGCCCGAGCCGGACAACAGGCCCGTCGCCCCTTTGGTGATATCGACGCGGTCGTACAAGGCCATGTCGACCTTGGTCGCGCCCTCATCGAATACACCGTCGTACAGGCTGTTGACGCCGTCGTACTGGAAGTTGGTGATGGCGTAGCCGCGTGCCGAGTATTCCATGCGGTCACTGTCGTAAGCCTGGGTCGAAATACCCGGCGCATTGCGCAGCACATCACCGATGCTTTGTGCGGCCTGGTCGTTCATCAACTGGCGAGTGATCACGGTCACGGTCTGCGGGGTTTCTCGGATCGACAACGGCAACTTGGTCGAACTGGCCGTAGCGCCCGTGGTGTAAGAGCCGGAGTCTTCAGTGATCAGCGTGTCGCCCAGGCCCTTGCCGGTAATGGTCGTGGCGCCTAACTCCAGGCCTTTGCCCTGGTGGGTGTTGATAATCACTGTATTGCCATTGAGCTGATAGGAAATCCCGCTGCCTTGCAGCAGGGTTTCCAGTGCCTGGATAGGCTCAAGCGAACCCGACACAGAATGCGATTTGATCCCTTGCACTTGATCCGGGCTGTACAGCACTTGCAGATTGGCCTGCTTGCCGAACTCGTTCAGTGCGCTAGCCAGCGATTGTGCCGGAATGTTCACCGCGACCGGGGCGGCCTGCACCAGTGAAGAGCCTAGTAAAACCGATGCCACAAAGGCGCTGGACAACAGGGTGCGGCGCACAGTCTGACGCTGGGTAGCGATCGCGAGAGGTGTCCGGCTCAAGGTTGGTCGTTGCATGTCGTGCCTAGGCTCCGTAGAAAAATGCTTTCTTGTTAATGGGAATAATTATTAGACGCAGCACGATTGAAAAACCGGATAAAAGTTCCTGAAAAATATAAGTCGACCTCCCAAAACTATTGGAACGGCGAATTACGCCACGTCCAGCGCCGTGCTGACCTTGCCGCTGTCCATGCGCACCAATTGATCGGCAACGTCGAAATAACGGTCGTCGTGGGAGATCACGATGATGGTTTTGCCCAGGCGCTTAAGGTCCGGCAGCAGTTCGGTGTAGAAAATCCGCCTGAAGGTCGGGTCCTGGTCGGCCGCCCATTCGTCAAACACCAGCACCGGGCGCTCTTCCAGCCAGGCGTTGACCAGGGCCAGGCGCTTGCGTTGCCCGGTCGAGAGGTCGGTGGTGCTGAACCGGCCGTCGGTGATGCTGACCTTGTGGGCAATTTCCAGGCGTTTGAGGTACTGCTCGGCGTCCTGGGGGATGTGCATGTCACCTTGCACCACGTCATCGAACAGGTAGTAGTCGGCAAAAATGGTGGTGAACAACTGCCGATAGTCATCGCGGGTTTCAGCTGACACGGGCTGGCCATTAAGGCGGATCTCACCCTGTTGCGGTGCATACAGGCCCAGTAGCAACTTGATCAGGGTGGTTTTGCCGCAGCCGTTTTCGCCGACGATAAATACAATGTCGCCTTGCTTGATCGTCAGGTTCACCGGGCCGAGGCGGAACGGGGCGCTGCCGTCCACGGGCGGGAAGCTGTAGCTCACGTCCACCAGTTGCAGGCTGTTGAGGGTCTTGTCAGGGGCGTCCTGTGCGTTGAGCAGCAGGTGCGGCTCGGGCGAGTTGAACTGTTCGGACAAGTCGGCAATGCGCCGGAAGGCGATTTGCGCACGACTGATGATCGGCAGGGTGCTGATCAAATGTTCCAGCGGGCCTTTCATGTACAGCAACACCAGGACAAAACCGCTGATGACCTCGGGGTTGCCGCTGGGCCAAAACGACTGCATGGCCAGGGCCAGGCCGATGACCACGAAAAACAGCATGGAACCGAGGCTTTTGGCGATGACGAAGGTGTTGATCGAGCGCACCTGAATGTCACAGATTTTTTGCGCCGTGCGCTGAATGCCGGAGACAAACATCCGTTGCCGACGGGGGCGGTGAATACGCAGTTCCTTGGCGCCTTCGGCAATCGCGTTGTAATGCTTTTGCAACTCGTCTTCGGCTTCACGGGCTTCGGCAAACCCATTGAGGCCGTAGCCGCGGGCGATGTACTGGATCACCGTACCGATGGCAATGGCCACCAGCATCATCACAAACATCGGCCACGACAGCATGGCCAGATAGCCCATGCAGCCCAGGGTCACGGTCAGCGAAATCGCCAGTGGGGCGAAGGCAAAGGCGAAGTCGCTGATGGTGTCGACGTCATGGGTCAGTACCGGAATCAGCCGGTGGCTGCGGTAACGTTCAATGTGCGAGATGGGTGCCGAAAGCACCTTTTCGCCGAGTTCTCGGCGCAGGGTGGCGATGATGTGCTGGCCGACATAATTGCTGCCGATGTCTGAACAAATACTGCTGATCAGCGCCAGCACGCAGAGCCCGGCAAACAGCGCGACCACCTGTTGGGTAAGCCCGCTGTCGGCGTGCAGGGCACTGTTGATGGTCGCCAGCAGCACCGTCACGCTTAACCCGCCGATCATGCCCAGCACGATCGACAGGCTGACGATCAAACGAAAAGGCTTGAGCAGAATAAACAGTTCTCGAAGAACCCCGGGCGAGGTCCGGGGCGTGGCAGGCTGGCTCATAAACAAGAGTTCCTTGGCTCAAGGGAAGGGCAGTCTCTTGTGAACGAGTGATTGGGGTGGGGATTTAGCCGCTGTAACAGGTTGAGAATGAACCTGTGGGAGCGGGCTTGCTCGCGATAGCATCACCGGGGACGACAGACAAACTGAGCCGCCCGTATCGCGAGCAAGCCCGCTCCTACAATAAGGTTATGGGCTTTAAAGATCGCGCTCAACCCTGAAGCCGATCCAGTCGCCACGGGTTTGCGGGTAGATGTCGTTACGATTGCCCGAGCGTGAGAACACCGGGGCTTCGCCCCAGTCATTGCCGCGGATCTGCATCAGTTCGCCCGCGCACTCAGTCACCCAGGCGCTGCCATCGGTGGGTGCGCCCACGTAGTCGTTGTGTTTGCAGTCTGCGAGCCATTCGTAGACGTTGCCGTGCATGTCGTACACACCAAAGGCGTTAGCCGGGTAACTGCCCACCGGCGAGCTGTAGCTGTAGCCATCCGCTGGGCCATAGGTGTTGGCATGTTTGGCGATGCTGTAGGGCTTGCCTTCATCCATCGGGAACGGGAAAGGCCCGGTCGATCCGGCCCTGGCGGCGTATTCGCGGGTGGCCTCGCTGACCATGCGGTACGGCTTGCCGGTCTTTTTCGCCAGCCAGCTGACGTAATGCTTCACGTCTTCAAAGTCCATGCACACCGCAGGCTGACGTGGCCCTTGCGGGTAACTGGGTTTGCTCGCGGTGCACTTGCGCCCGGGGCGGTCGTCGCCGTCGGCAATCTTGACCCCGGTTTCCTTGATGTACGCATCAAATTCGCCTGCCGTGACTTGAAAGCGACTGATCGCCACCGGCTTGCTGAAGGTCACGGTGTGCATCGGGCCTTCATCGGGCTCACGGCCGACTTCATCGTCGGGGGTGCCCATGACGAAACTGCCCGCCGGCAGCACCACCATTTGCGGGCAGTTTTTGCAGTCTTGAAAGACCGTGCCCGGTTCGGCAGCCGGAGCGGCGTGGGCCAGGGCGGGCAGGGCACTGGCGAACAACAGGCAATACAGCGGTTTTAGCGTGGGCATGGTTAAACACTTCACTGGGAGATAGGGTTGGCGGCTTTTTGCACGGTGTCCCAGACCCGCAGAAAATTACCGCCCCAAAGCTTGGCGATGTCGGCTTCTGAATAACCGCGCTGGAGCAACTCAGCGGTGACGTTGCGGGTCTCGCTCACGTCTTTCCAGCCTTCCAGGCCGCCGCCATCGTTGAAGTCAGAGCTGATACCGACATGGTCGATGCCAATTTTTTTCACCGCGTAGTCAATGGCATCGCCGTAGTCTTTCAAGGTGGCTTTGGGTTCATGCTCGACGATGTCGTACAGCCCGCTGGCGTATTGGCCGAAACGTTGTTCTGGCCACACGGTAATGATCGCGTCACCGGGCATCAGGGCCATTTCGAGGTTGTGCAAGGGCGGCAAATCAAATTGGCTGCGCAGGGTATTGAGTTTGTCCTGGCTGGCCTGGCTCAGCGGGCGCAAGTAAGTGCCGAAACCGACAATTTGCACCACGCCGCCGGTGTCTTTGATCCGTTGCATGTCTTTGTCGCTGAGATTGCGCGGGATGTCGACCAGCGCCCTGGGTGCAGAGTGCGACGCCACCAGCGGGGTGCGGCTGAGCTGGCTGACTTGCTCCAGCGCTTTGCTCGACATTTGCGAAACGTCGATGATCACGCCCAGATCGTTCAAGCGCTTGACGGCCTGCTTGCCGGTGTCTGACAGACCGTTGAGGGCGTCGGGGGTGTCATTGAAAAAGGGCAGCGGCCGTGAGGAGTCGGCCCAGTCGTTGTTGCCGACATAGCTGAAGCCGAACATGCGCATGCCGCGCGCAGCCCATTTGTCCAGCTGATTCAGGTCATTACCCAATGGGTAGGCGTTGAGCATGCTGATAAAAATCGCAAACTTGCCTTCGCCGTGCAGTCGCCGAAAATCATCCGGGGTGTAGGCAATGGCCACTTGCTCGGGAAAGTCACGCACCATGGCGCTGATGATGGTGTAGCGCACCTCTTGATCATTACGCGCGGCGTCGACAAAGCCTGCGGTTGGACGGTGCGGGGCGTTCGGGCCGTTCCAGATTTCTGGCCAGCCGAAAATCGTCAGCGCGGCGCCCGACAACCGGCCTTTGGCCGCTTTGACCAGGTCGAACTGGCCGGGGCCGTCTTTGTCGGCTTCATTGCCTGCGCTGCCGAACTCCAGCGGCACGGTGATATGGCTGTCGAATGACAGCAGGCGGTTTTGCAGTTCATCGGCCTGTTTGACGATGCTCAGCGGGTAGCTGGCATTGCCTTTGTAAAACGCGTCCCAGGCCAAAAATCCGCCGCCGATGGCCACGGCCAGCGCCAGAGGAATACCGATAAACAGGGCTTTTTTGCTGCGTGATTTAGTCATCGCCATCTCAGTAGAAATCCGCCGCTATACGGCCTTTGCTATCAGGAGGGGACGAGGGGATGACGCAGAAATTTAGACGGGGGTTTGGGGCGTTGGAGTGATCGTTCTATTTGTGGAACGATCTAATTCAAAATTGACATCTAGTGATATGAGTGATGCGAATCTATAGTGATTGCCATGCATGACAGGAGGTGCAACATGAAAAACATTATGGGTCTCTACACCGCTCCACGAGGTCATTGGGTCGGCGATGGCTTCCCGGTGCGCACGTTGTTTTCCTACGACTCTATGGGCAAGCACATCAGCCCGTTCCTTTTGCTGGATTACGCGGGCCCAGCCGAGTTCACGCCGACCACTGAGCGTCGTGGCGTCGGGCAACACCCGCATCGAGGCTTCGAGACGGTGACCATCGTCTATAAAGGCGAGGTTGAACACCGTGACTCCACCGGCAACGGCGGGATCATCGGGCCCGGCGATGTGCAGTGGATGACGGCAGCGTCCGGCATCCTTCACGAAGAGTTCCACTCCGAGGCGTTTGCCCGCAGTGGCGGCGCTCTGGAAATGGTCCAGCTGTGGGTGAACCTGCCCGCCAAGGACAAAATGGCCGAGCCGGGTTACCAAGGCATTCTGGACCGCGAGATTCCGCAGTTGGCGCTCAAGGACAATGCCGGTACCTTGCGTTTGATTGCCGGTGAGTTCGACGGCACACATGGCCCGGCGCGTACGTTCACAGATATCGATGTGTGGGACATACGCCTGAACGCGGGTAAGTCGGCAACCTTCGACCTGCCTGCGGGCCGCAACTCGGCGCTGGTTGTGCTGCACGGCACGGTCGAGGTCAATGGCGCGCAAACAGTGGGCGAAGGTCAACTGGCGCTGTTCGAACGTGAAGGTACGCAGATAAAACTGCACGCCAGTCACGATGCCGTGTTGTTGATTCTCAGCGGTGAGCCGATCGACGAGCCCATCGTTGGTCACGGGCCGTTTGTGATGAACAGCGAGGCTGAGATTCATCAGGCGTTCAGGGACTTCCAGTCGGGCAAGTTTGGCCGGATGTAACTCAGGATCTTGTAGCCGCTGACGAGGTACGAAGGCTGCGATGGGTTGCGCAGCGACCCCAATCGGCGGTCCTGCGGCCCGCATCGCAGCCTTCGTGCCTCGTCAGCGACTACAGGGTTTTTTGTAACAGCTCGCGAAATTGCGCCAGGGGCACCGGCCTGCTGTGCAGATAGCCCTGGTACAAATGGCAGTCCAGTGTTTGCAAATACGTTAACTGCGCCAGTTGCTCAACACCTTCTGCCACCACGGTCAGGCCGAGGCTGTGAGCCATGGCGGCGATGGCGCGGATAATCTCCGCATCGTTAGGGTCCTGGATCGCGTCACGTACAAACGACTGGTCAATTTTCAGGGTGTCGACCGGCAAGCGCTTGAGATGGGTCAGGGAGGAATAACCGGTGCCAAAGTCGTCCATGGCAAAGCTGGCGCCCAGGGCGATCAACTGGTGCATTTTTTCGATGGTGTCTTCCAGGTTCTGAATCACGATGCCTTCGGTGACTTCCAGTTTGAGCATCGAGTAGGGCAGGTGGTGGTTCAACAGGCTGCGTTGTACCCGTTCAACAAAGTCGCTCTGCAAAAATTGCCGTGGGCTGATGTTGACGCACAGGCTGAAACCCTCCGGGTCGAGCAGGCCTTCTTTGAGCAGTTCGCTGAAAGCACGGCACGCCTCATCGAGCACCCAAGTGCCCGCTTCCAGAATCAGACCGCTGTCTTCGAGGATCTTAATAAACTCGCTGGGTGACTGCGGCCCTAACTCCGGGTGCGTCCAGCGCAATAGGGCTTCAGCACCAACGATGCGGTTGCTGCGAGCGTCCACTTGCGGTTGAAAGTGCAGGCTGAATTCGCTGCGGGCCAGCGCTTGGCGCAAATCGCTTTCCATGCGCATGCGCTGGCTGGCGGCGGTCTGCATTTCAAAGTGAAACAGTTGAGTGGTGTTGCGCCCTGCATCCTTGGCCCGGTACAGCGCAATGTCGGCGCGCTTGAGCAGATCAGCCGGGTTGGCGCCGTGGTCGGGAATCAGCGCGATACCAATGCTGGGGGTCACTTGCAGGCGCTGGCCGTCGAGGAACATCGGTTCGGCGAGCAATTGGCGAATGGTGTCGGCGATATGGCACACCGAGTCGGTGACCTCTTGCTGCGAGCCTTTAAGCCCGGTCAGCAGCACCACGAATTCATCACCACCCAGGCGCGCCACGGTGTCTTCGCTGCGCACGCTGGCTTCCAGGCGCGCGGTGATGATGCGCAACACCGAATCACCCACCGGGTGCCCCAGTGAGTCGTTGATGTGCTTGAAGTGATCGAGGTCCAGAAACAACAGCGCGCCGCGCAAATCATGGCGTTTGAGCAGTGAGGTCTGCTGGCTCAGGCGGTCCATCAGCAAGGCCCGGTTCGGCAGGTTGGTCAAAGGGTCGTGGTAGGCAAGATGCCGGACTTGCGCCTGGGCGCTTTTCAATTGGCTGATGTCGCGGGCGGTCAACAGCAGGCAGCGCGCCTCTTTGAGGGTAATCAGTTCAATTGAAATTTCTACGGTCAGCGGGCTGCCGTTCTTGGCCCGTCCAAGCACCTCGCGGTTGCTGATGCGGCCCTTTTCACGCAGTTCATCGAGCAGCGCCTGACGTTTCGAGCTGTCGCCCCAAATCCCCAGCTCATACGGGCTGCGGCCAATCACTTCGTCGCTGCTGTAGCCGGTCAGCCGGGTGAAGCCGTCGTTGACCTCAAGGTAACGACCGCTGACCAGTTCGCTGATGGTGATGGCGTCGGGGCTTGAGTGAAAAGCCTTGGCGAATTTTTCTTCGCTGGCCTTGAGCGCGGCTTCTGCCCGCTGTTGCTGGGTAATGTCGCGCAGGGTGGTGACGATGCACGGCTGGCCATTGACCTCGATATGGCGGCTGGACAATACGCAGGTCAGCGGTTCGCCATTTTTGTGGTGCAAGGTCAACGCCGGGTTGGTCTGTGCCGGGGCGCGGATAATGCGCTGTAACTGGCGCAGGTGCTGGGCGCTGGCATCGGTCAGGGCGCTGCTGGTGTCTGCGCCTTCTTGCAGGTCGGCCACGGTCCAGCCAAACGTCTGGGTGAAGCTGGTGTTGATTTCGATGAAGTGCGCGCTGTCTGCGAGCATCACGCAAATGGGGTCGGGGCTGGTCTGGAAGACACTGGCAAACTTTTCTTCTGAGGCGCTCAGGCGCTGTTCGCGTTCCACCTGGTCGGTGATGTCGAGCAGGGTGCCGGCCATGCGCAGCGGTTTGTCCGCTGCATCGCGGTACAGCCGGGCACGGCTTTCCAGGTAACGCGAGGCGCCGTGCGCCAGCGGTACGCGGTAGGTCAGTTGGTAATTACCGGCCGGGCCTTCGCGCAGCGAGCGGTAGGCATTGCGCATGTTGAAGCGTTCTTCTTCGGGCACGCCCTCAAAAAACGCATCAAATGATTCGTTGAACGGCTCTGCGGGCAAACCATGCAGCTGCGCGGCGCGGGCCGAGCCATACAGGCGGCCGGTGGGGATGTGCCAGTCCCAGGTGCCCAGTTGCGCCGAGTCGAGTGCAAGGTCCAGGCGTTCCTGGCTTTCAATCAGCGCTTGCTCGGCTTCTTTGCGTAGTCGGTTGTCGACGAAGGTGCTGATCAGGTATGCCTCGCCCTCCAGTTCGACTTTTTGCGCGCTCAGCATGCCTTCATGGTAGTGGCCGTGACGGTCGGCCAATTGCACTTCGAGGGTGATCGGGGCGTTCTGTTGGCTGATGGCCTTGGTGAATTGCAGGCGCTGCGCCGGGTCGGGCCAGATCCCAAGTTCAACCGTGGTGCGGCCAATGGCTTCGGCGGCGGTCCAGCCCAGCTGGCTTTCGAAGCTATGGTTGGCCTCGCTGATCAGGCCGTCTTCGATGCGCACCAGCAGGACCATGTGTGGTGACAACTGAAACAGCGTCGAAAAACGTTGCTCTGAACTGTTCAGCGCTTGCTGGCGCTGACGTTGCAGGGTGACGTCGCGAATCACCCCCATGATCCGTGGGTTAGGGTCATCGCCGGGCACCTGGCTGCCGTGGATCTCCAGCCAGTGCAGGCTGCCATCAGGCCAGCGCACCCGGTAATGAACGGGCTTTAGCAGCGGCTCGCCGTTGATGATCGCCTCGAACGCCTGTTGGGCCTTGGGCCAGTCATCAAAGGGCAGGGTGGCCAATTGCTGAAGATTGCCGGGCAGTGCTCGGGCTGAGTCAAAGCCAAAAAAAACGTGCGCACCATTCGACCAATGCAAGTCGCCACTGTTGAGTTCCCAGCACCAGGCGCCCAGTTGGGCTGCGTTCATGGCCGTGAGCAGTTGTGTGGCACTCAGCGCGTAATTGTCCAAGGCTGACAGGTCGATATCAGACGCATCAGGGGCAGGGTGCAGCGCATCCGTGGGGTTTGACATTAACTGCAGTCCTTGGGCTGAAAATCTTGAAAACGATCCATGCCTGAACCAGTGTTTTCAGGGTTGCTCAGTGTGCAGCGTGTCGACTTGGGCATCCAGCAGTGTCATGAAAGCGTGTGCGGCGTTCGACAAAGTTCTTTCGGTGTGCACGATATAGCCTAGTTGACGTGTCAGTTGTATGCCCGGCAAGGCGATTGAGGCCACTTGTTCATCGAGCATGGTGCGCGGCAACACGCTCCATGCCAGGCCGATGGAAACCATCATCTTGATGGTTTCCAGGTAGTTGGTGCTCATGGCGATATTGGGCGTGAGGCCCTGGCCTTCAAACAGGCGCTGCACGATATGGTGAGTAAAGGTGTTGCCGCCCGGAAACACCGCCGGGTGGTGGGCAATGTCCGACATGCTCACGCTGGTTTGCTGAGTGAGGTTGTGCTCGGGCGCCACCACGAAATCCAGCGGGTCGTCCCACACCGGTACCGCGCGAATCAGCGAATGGGGTTCCGGCGCCAGAGTGATAACCGCCAATTCGGCGCGGCCATGGAGAATTTCTTCGTAGGCAACTTCTGAATCCAGGAACTGAATATCCAGCGCAACCTTGGGATAAGTGCGCGTGAACTCACGCAGCAACGGCGGCAAGCGGTGCAGGCCGATATGGTGACTGGTGGCCAGGGTCAGGCGTCCGCTGACCTCGCCATTAAGGTTGTTGAGCGCCCGTCGGGTGTCATCCAGCACGTTAAGAATTTGGTAAGCGCGTGGCAGCAAGGCCCGGCCCGCCTCGGTCAAACTGACCTCGCGCCCCAGCCGGTCAAACAGCCGCAGCTTGAGTTGCTGCTCAATGCTGGCGATGCGTTTGCTGATCGCCGGCTGGGTTAAAAACAACCGTTCGGCAGCGCCAGAGAAGCTTCCGGTTTCTGCAATGGCGATGAAAGCGTTGAGATTCGCGAGATCCATCTGTATGAATTCCTGTCGGTTATCCAAAGCATAAAAATTATGAATTTGAGTTATTCACTGTAACGCCATAGCATCGACCTCACAAGCCAAGTGGTTATTGGCATAGAAAGTAGCTGATGAGGAAACCGTCTGATGGCCGGCAAAACGCTCTACGACAAGCTCTGGGATTCGCATTTGGTCAAACAGCGCGACGATGGTTCGGCGCTGATCTACATCGACCGTCATATCATTCACGAAGTGACGTCGCCGCAAGCCTTTGAAGGCCTGCGTCTGGCCGGGCGCAAGCCTTGGCGCATCGATGCCAATATCGCGACCCCGGACCACAACGTACCGACCACGCCAGAGCGCAAGGGCGGGATCGAAGCGATTGCTGACCAGGTTTCCCGTTTGCAGGTGCAAACCCTCGACGACAACTGCGACGAGTACGGCATCACCGAATTCAAAATGAACGACGTCCGCCAGGGCATCGTGCACGTGATTGGCCCGGAGCAGGGCGCCACCTTACCGGGCATGACCGTCGTTTGCGGCGACTCGCACACCTCGACCCACGGCGCGTTTGGCGCATTGGCTCACGGTATCGGCACCTCCGAGGTTGAGCATGTGCTCGCCACGCAGTGCCTGGTCGCGAAAAAAATGAAGAACATGCTGGTCTTGGTCGAAGGGCAATTGCCGTTCGGCGTGACTGCCAAAGACATCGTGCTGGCCGTGATTGGCAAAATCGGCACCGCTGGCGGTAATGGCCACGCCATTGAATTTGCCGGTAGCGCGATTCGCGACCTGTCGGTAGAAGGCCGCATGACCATCTGCAACATGTCGATTGAAGCCGGTGCCCGTGTGGGCCTGGTGGCTGCCGACGAAAAAACCGTGGCGTACGTCAAAGGTCGTCCGTTCGCACCCAAAGGCGCTGAGTGGGACTTGGCCGTAGAAGCCTGGAAAGACCTGGTGTCGGATGCCGACGCCACGTTCGACACCGTGGTTGAACTCGATGCTGCCCAGATCAAGCCGCAGGTGAGCTGGGGTACTTCGCCAGAAATGGTCTTGGCCGTGGATCAGAACGTGCCGGATCCGGCGCAGGAAGCTGACTTGGTCAAGCGTGGCTCGATTGAGCGTGCCTTGAAGTACATGGGCTTGAACGCCAATCAGGCGATCACCGACATCCAGCTGGACCGCGTGTTCATTGGTTCGTGCACCAACTCGCGGATCGAAGACTTGCGCGCTGCGGCAGTGATTGCCAAAGGCCGCAAAGTGGCTTCGACCATCAAGCAAGCGATTGTGGTTCCAGGTTCGGGCCTGGTTAAAGAGCAGGCCGAGGCTGAAGGCCTGGACAAAATCTTCCTTGAAGCCGGTTTTGAATGGCGTGAGCCAGGCTGCTCGATGTGTCTGGCGATGAACCCGGACCGCCTGGAGTCGGGCGAGCACTGCGCTTCGACCTCCAACCGCAACTTCGAAGGGCGTCAGGGTGCCGGTGGTCGCACTCACCTGGTGAGCCCGGCCATGGCCGCCGCCGCCGCAGTAAACGGTCGCTTTATCGACGTCCGTGAATTGATTTAAGGAGCGCAGCATGAAAGCTTTTACCCAGCACACCGGGCTTGTCGCACCTTTGGATCGCGCCAACGTCGACACCGATCAGATCATCCCGAAGCAGTTTTTGAAATCGATCAAACGCACCGGCTTCGGCCCGAACCTGTTTGACGAGTGGCGCTACCTGGACGTGGGTCAGCCTTATCAGGACAACTCCAAGCGCCCCTTGAACAAGGACTTCGTGCTCAACGCCGAGCGCTATCAGGGCGCCAGCGTGTTGTTGGCCCGTGAAAACTTCGGTTGCGGCTCCAGCCGTGAACACGCCCCTTGGGCCCTGGAAGAGTACGGCTTTCGCAGCATCATCGCGCCGAGCTACGCCGACATCTTCTTCAACAACAGCTTCAAAAACGGCCTGTTGCCGATTATTTTGAGCGACGCTGAAGTGGATGAGCTGTTTGCCCAGGTTGAAGCGACGCCGGGTTATCAGCTCAACATCGACCTGCAAGCCCAGACCGTGACCCGTCCAGACGGCAAAGTGTTGAACTTTGAGATCGATGCGTTCCGCAAGCATTGCCTGCTCAACGGCCTGGATGACATCGGCTTGACCTTGCAGGACAGCGATTCGATTGCAGCGTTTGAAAGCAAGCACCGCGCAAGCCAGCCATGGTTGTTCCGTGACGCTTGATAAGCGTATTTTTTGAAGTGTGGGAGCGGGCTTGCTCGCGAGGATAAACCCCGGTTTGTCTCTTGAATCGAGGCGCCTGAATCGCGAGCAAGCCCGCTCCCACGGTTTTTTTAAAATTTTCAGGATGCGCCTGCGGGGGCATCAACCGACAAGACAGAGGAACACATGAGCAAGCAGATTCTGATTCTCCCAGGCGACGGTATTGGTCCAGAAATCATGGCTCAGGCAGTCAAAGTGCTTGAACTGGCCAATGACAAGTTTCAGCTCGACTTTGAGCTGACTCACGACGTGATCGGCGGCGCAGCCATCGACCAGCACGGCGTGCCGCTGGCTGACGAGACCCTGGAACGTGCTCGTGCTGCTGACGCTGTGTTGCTGGGCGCCGTGGGTGGCCCGAAGTGGGACACCATCGAGCGTGACATTCGCCCTGAGCGCGGCCTGTTGAAAATCCGTTCGCAACTGGGCCTGTTCGGTAACCTGCGCCCGGCCATTCTGTACCCGCAACTGGCTGACGCATCGAGCCTCAAGCCTGAAATCGTTGCTGGTCTGGATATCCTGATCGTTCGTGAGCTCACGGGCGGTATCTACTTCGGCGCGCCGCGCGGCACCCGCGAGCTGGAAAACGGCGAGCGTCAGTCGTATGACACGCTGCCGTACAGCGAAAGCGAAATCCGCCGCATTGCTCGCGTCGGTTTCGACATGGCCCGTGTGCGTGGTAAAAAGCTGTGCTCGGTCGACAAAGCCAACGTATTGGCCTCCAGCCAGTTGTGGCGCGAAGTGGTCGAGCAAGTGGCCAAGGACTACCCGGACGTAGAACTGAGCCACATGTATGTCGACAACGCGGCGATGCAACTGGTGCGTGCGCCCAAGCAGTTTGACGTCATCGTGACCGACAACATGTTCGGCGACATCCTGTCTGACGAAGCCTCGATGCTCACTGGCTCCATCGGCATGCTGCCGTCGGCCTCGCTGGATGCCAACAACAAAGGCATGTACGAGCCGTGCCACGGTTCGGCACCGGACATCGCTGGTAAAGGGATTGCCAACCCGCTGGCGACCATTTTGTCGGTCTCGATGATGCTGCGTTACAGCTTCAATCAGCAGGCTGCCGCTGACGCCATCGAGCAGGCCGTAAGCCTGGTTTTGGACCAGGGGCTGCGTACCGGTGACATCTGGTCGACCGGTTGCACCAAGGTCGGTACACAGGAAATGGGCGATGCAGTAGTCGCGGCGCTACAGAATCTGTAATCTCTCGGGCCCGTTACTTCCTGTTGGTGGAAGTAACGACCCCACTTTTTGTTAAAGGTGTAGTTGCGATGAAACGTGTAGGTCTTGTCGGTTGGCGCGGTATGGTTGGTTCCGTGCTCATGCAGCGGATGCTGGAAGAGCAGGATTTCGATCTTATTGAGCCGGTGTTTTTCACTACCTCCAATGTCGGTGGGCAGGGTCCTTCCGTGGGCAAAGACATTGCCCCGCTGAAGGATGCTTACAGCATTGAAGAGTTAAAAACCCTCGATGTGATTCTGACCTGCCAGGGCGGCGACTACACCAATGAGGTGTTCCCAAAGCTGCGTGAGGCGGGTTGGCAAGGTTACTGGATCGATGCGGCGTCGAGCCTGCGCATGCAGGATGACGCGGTCATTATTCTGGATCCGGTCAACCGCAAGGTCATCGACCAGCAACTGGATGCAGGCACCAAGAACTACATCGGTGGCAACTGCACCGTCAGCTTGATGCTGATGGGCCTGGGCGGCCTGTTCGAGGCCGGTCTGGTCGAGTGGATGAGCGCCATGACCTATCAGGCGGCTTCCGGTGCCGGTGCGCAGAACATGCGTGAGCTGATCAAGCAGATGGGCGCGACCCACGCTGCGGTCGCCGATCAACTGGCTGACCCGGCCAGCGCCATTCTTGATATCGACCGCCGTGTGGCCGAAGCCATGCGCAGCGATGCCTACCCGACCGAAAACTTCGGTGTGCCATTGGCTGGCAGTCTGATCCCGTGGATCGACAAAGAGCTGCCAAACGGCCAGAGCCGCGAAGAGTGGAAAGCGCAGGCTGAAACCAACAAGATCCTGGGTCGTTTCAAAAGCCCGGTTCCGGTTGACGGCATCTGCGTGCGTATCGGTGCGATGCGTTGCCACAGCCAGGCCTTGACTATCAAGCTGAACAAAGATGTGCCGATTGCGGACATCGAAGGCTTGATCAGCCAGCACAACCCGTGGGTCAAGCTGGTGCCGAACCAGCGTGAAATCAGCATGCAAGAGCTGAGCCCGACCAAGGTTACAGGCACCCTGAACGTGCCAGTTGGCCGTCTGCGCAAGCTGAACATGGGTTCGCAGTTCCTCGGTGCATTCACCGTGGGCGACCAGTTGCTGTGGGGCGCGGCTGAGCCGTTGCGACGCATGCTGCGGATTCTGCTGGAGCGTTAATCGCCCTGGTTGCAATCAAAACCCGCGTCTCGCAAGGGCCGCGGGTTTTTTTATCCATGCGCTATTGTCATCCATGGCGCTACAAGGCGCTGTCCGTTGCCTCCATCGGTGGCTCCCGGTACAGTGCCGCTCCCCACGTTTCGCCTGAGGTAGACACATGAACCAGTCCTTTGATATCGCCGTCGTCGGCGCCACCGGCACTGTCGGCGAAACACTTGTGCAAATCCTTGAAGAGCGCGACTTCCCGGTTGCCAACTTGCATCTGCTGGCCAGTAGCGAGTCGGCCGGCAGTTCGGTGCCTTTTCGGGGTAAAAACGTTCGAGTGCGTGAAGTCGACGAATTCGACTTCAGCAAAGCCAAGCTCGTATTTTTTGCCGCTGGCCCTGCCGTGACCTTGAGCTTTGCCGCCAAGGCCCGTGCGGCCGGTTGCAGCGTGATCGATTTGTCCGGCGCATTGCCAACTGACGAGGCCCCGCAAATTGTGCCTGAGTCCAATGGGCATATCCTGGCCGGGCTCGCGCAACCGTTCCAGATCAGCAGCCCAAGCCCTTCGGCCACCGCGCTGGCGGTAGTGCTGGCGCCATTGCGTCAACTGCTGGACTTGCAGCGCGTCACGGTCACCGCCTGCCTGGCGGTCTCGGCCCAAGGTCGCGAAGCGGTGTCTGAATTGGCTCGCCAAACCACGTCACTGCTGAACATGCACCCCCTGGAAACCCGTTTTTTCGACCGCCAGATGGCGTTTAACCTGCTTGCGCAGGTGGGCAAGCCGGATGAGCAGGGCCATGTACCGCTGGAAAAACGCCTGGTCACCGAGCTGCGTGAAGTGCTCGGCATGCCGGGCCTGAAAGTTTCCGTGACGTGCATTCAAGCTCCCGTATTTTTTGGCGATAGCTATAGTGTGTCGTTACAACTGGCTGCGCCGGTTGACCTGCAGGCCGTCAATGCTGCGCTTGAAGCCGGTGAGGGTATTGAGTGGGTAGAGGCTGATGACTACCCGACAGCCGTAGGCGATGCGGTGGGGCAAGACGTGGTGTATGTCGGCCGCGTTCGCCACGGTGTCGACGACAGCAGTGAACTAAATCTGTGGCTGGCGTCAGATAACGTACGCAAAGGCGCGGCATTGAACGCCGTACAACTGGCTGAGTTGTTGATAAAAGACCCACTGTAAAAGATACTTGGCGTCGCTATTTGGCAGGTTTGCCGAGGCGGCGTCGCAGTCAAGCTGCTGTCAGGGCTTACAGATTCAATGAGGCAATGCGCGGGCCGATGACAGTCCTCGACTGTCGTCAGGCAGCAGCTTTACAGGTCTCGTGGGACGAGGCCTGTACCAATAAGGAAGAGGCTATGGTTCAGGTTCGCAAATTAGTGTTAGCAATAGCCGCCGCTTCGGCGCTGTCATCCGGTATGGCGCAGGCGCTTGGGCTCGGCGAGCTGACCCTGAAGTCGACGCAGAACCAGCCGCTGCTGGCCGAGATCGAGCTGCTGGACGTCAAGGACCTGAGCGCTGCCGAAGTAGTGCCCAGCCTGGCGCCGGCAGACGAATTCACCAAAGCCGGGGTGCCGCATCCGGCGTATCTGAAAGACCTGCGTTTTACCCCGGTGATTAATCCCAACGGCAAGAGCGTGCTGCGGGTTACCTCCAGCCAGCCGTTGTCGGAACCTTTCGTAAAATTTCTGGTGCAAGTCATGTGGCCCAATGGCCGCTTGATGCGTGACTACAGCGTCCTGCTGGACCCCGCCAAGTATTCGCCACAAACCGCAGCCGCCGCGGCGACAGCTCCGGCCAGCGCAGCCAGCACTGCCGGCGGGGAAGCAGGGCAATACACCACGTCTGCCCGTGACACCTTGTGGGAAATTGCCGCCAAGGCGCGCAATGGCGGTTCGGTGCAGCAAACCATGCTGGCGATTCAGGCACTTAACCCCGATGCCTTTATCGGCGGCAACATCAACCGCCTGAAAACCGGCCAGGTGCTGCGCTTGCCGACGGCCGCGCAAAGTGTCGAGTTGGCCCAGTCCAAGGCTGTTGCCGAAGTCGCGACGCAAAACGCTGACTGGCGCAGTGGTCGGCGTACCGCGCCACGCGCTCAGCAGCTGGATGCCACCGCGCGCAAACCGGCAGCCACGGCGCAACCCAAAGCTGAAGTCAAAGATGGCTTGAGCCTGGTTGCAGGGCAGGCGGGCAAGGGCGCGGGCAGTGACGCCAAGAATGTCAGCGACAAGCTGGCGATGACCCAGGAAAGCCTCGACAGCAGCCGTCGGCAAAGTGCCGAGTTGCAAAGCCGGGTACAAGACCTGCAAAGCCAGGTCGACAAGTTGCAACGCTTGATCGAATTGAAAAACAACCAGCTGGCCAAGTTGCAGGGCGAAGCTCCCGCGCCGCTCGACGCCAGCGCTGCGTTGCCAGCCAGCTTGGTGGGTGAGGCGGCAGACACACCTGAAGACGACATCGCCCCGGCCACTGAAGGTGCGCCGGCAACCGCTGTAGCACCGGCACCGGGCGATACGCCCAGTGATGAACGCAAGATCCAGGACCTGCTCGCCAGCCCGATGCTGACGGCCGCCGTGGGTGGTGCAGCGGTCTTGTTGCTGTTGCTCTTGTTGCTGTTGCTGGTACGTCGGCGCAAGGCCCAGCAAGCGGCCGAGCGCCATGCGCGTATGGCGCGGGCGCTGGAAGAAGAGCCTGAGTTCGCGGCAGACTTCGACCTGCCAGAAAGCAGCTTTGAAGGCATTGAAGTGGCATCGCCGAACGTTCATCTGGACGCCGCTCCAGCGCCCGCGCCGACCCCGGCTCCGGCCGCAGTAGTCGCACCTGTCACGCCGGTGGCGGCACCCGCCAAGTCAGGCGCTGAAGTACTGGTTGAAGCGGAGCAATTGATTCAGCAGCACCAGTTCCATGAAGCGGCCGGGCTGCTCGAAAGTGCCATCAGCCATGCACCGCAGCGCAGCGACCTGCGTTTGAAATTGATGCAGGTCTATGGCGAGTTGGGTGAGCGTGAGGCCTTTATCGCGCAAGAGCGCCAACTGGTTGCCAATGGCAAAAACTACGCCGAAGTGGCGCAACTCAAGGTGCGCTACCCGGCCATGGCTGCAGTAGCGGCAGGGATTGTCGCGGCAGCAGTGGCTTCGCAGTTCCAGGCTGATTTTGTCAAAGAAATGATGCGCGACGACCGGGTTGTCGAGCCTGAGCCCGAACTCAAGCCGGCACCGGTGGTGACGCCACCGGCCGAAGAGTTTGACCACGACTTTGACTTGAGTCTCGATGATCTGGAAGCGGTATCGCCGACCCAGGTCTCACCCGAGCAGGGTCTTGATGACCTGATTGAGACGAACGAGCAGAGTTTCGATGCGGTGCTTCAGCAGCAGGCTGAAGCCCAGGCAGCGCTGGACAAGGCAGCAGATTTTGACCTCGACCTGCCGGATGACTTTGATTTGTCTCTGTCAGAAGAAGCGCCAGCGGTGCCAGACGTGCCGGACAGCTTCTCAATGGAACTGGACAAAGTTAACGCCGAGTTACAGCGCTTGTCCCAGAGCCTGGAAGAGCCGGCGATGGCCGAGCCGTTTGCCGGGGCTGTAGCAGGCGCTGACGAAGAACCGGAGTTCGACTTCCTGTCGGGCGCCGATGAAGCCGCGACCAAGCTTGACCTGGCCCAGGCTTACATCGACATGGGTGACGACGAAGGCGCACGTGACATCCTGACCGAAGTCATGGGCGAGGGCAGCCCGGAGCAACAGGCCGAGGCCATCGAACTGCTCTCCCGCCTGGCCTGACCCCTCCTGTAGGAGCGAGCTTGCCTCGCGATCTTTTAAAAAGATCAAAAGATCGCGAGGCAAGCTCGCTCCTACAACGCTCATTTTGCTCACGCCGGTCATTTGATTCATGGCGTCTTCGCGGGTGGGCCTTATAATGGCCGCCTTTGCGTTTATGAGCAGGCTGTAACTCCTTGGCAAATATAGATAACCCGGCAGCCGAAATGGCCGCCGAAGGCTTTTTCCGCATCGCCCTGGGCGTGGAATACAAAGGTTCGCGCTACAGCGGCTGGCAACGTCAGGCCAATGGCGTGCTGACGGTTCAGGAAACCCTGGAAAACGCGCTGTCAAAAGTCGCCGATTCGCCGGTGTCGTTGATGTGCGCCGGGCGTACTGACGCCGGGGTACATGCCTGCGGGCAGGTGGTGCACTTTGATACTCAGGCCGAGCGCTCGCTGAAGGCGTGGGTCATGGGCGCCAATATCAATTTGCCCCACGACATCAGTGTCAGTTGGGCCAAGGTGATGCCGGCGAACTTCCATGCACGTTTCAAGGCAATCGCCCGGCGTTATCGCTATGTGATCTACAACGATCCTATTCGTCCCGCGCATCTCAACCAGGAAATCACCTGGAACCACCGCCCGCTGGACGTCGAGCGCATGGCGCAAGCCGCGCAATACCTGCTTGGTGTGCACGACTTCAGTGCCTTCCGTGCCGGGCAATGCCAGGCCAAGTCGCCGATCAAAGAGCTGCATCACCTGCGTGTGACGCGCCATGGACAAATGATCGTGCTGGATATCCGCGCCAGCGCCTTTTTGCACCACATGGTGCGCAACATTGCCGGGGTGCTGATGACCATCGGTTCTGGCGAGCGTCCGGTGGAATGGATCAAAGAAGTGCTGGAGAGCCGTGAGCGTCGCTCAGGCGGCGTGACGGCGCATCCTTACGGGCTGTATCTGGTGCAGGTGGAATACCGCGACGAGTTCCCGTTGCCCGAGCGTTACATTGGCCCACATTTCTTGACCGGTTTTAGCGAACTCGACGGCTGACGCACGGGTAAGCATTTGTTAACATCCGGCACTTTCACGCTCGTGCTCAGGGGTATCGCTAACATGTCAGCCGTTCGCAGCAAGATCTGCGGGATTACCCGCATAGATGACGCACTGGCCGCCGTGGCCGCCGGGGCTGATGCGATTGGCTTTGTGTTTTACGCCAAAAGCCCGCGAGCGGTGACTGCCGCGCAGGCGCGGGCCATCATTGCCGCGCTGCCGCCGTTTGTGACCACCGTGGGCCTGTTTGTGAATGCCAGCGCCTGTGAGCTGAACGAAACGCTGGACGCTGTGCCGCTGGACTTGCTGCAATTTCACGGCGATGAAACCCCGGAGCAGTGCGAGGGCTATCACCGGCCTTACATCAAGGCGCTGCGGGTCAAAGCCGGGGACGACATTGCTGCCGCGTGTGCAGCTTACGCTTCGGCCAGCGGGATTTTGCTCGATACCTACGTTGAGGGCGTGCCGGGTGGAACCGGGCAGGCCTTTGACTGGTCTCTGATACCTCAAGGGTTAAGCAAGCCGATTATTTTGGCTGGTGGCCTGTCCGTGCAGAACGTGGCGCAAGCCATTGCTCAGGTGCAGCCTTACGCTGTTGACGTCAGCGGTGGGGTAGAAAAGAGCAAAGGCATCAAGGATCACGATAAGATTCGGGCCTTTATGCAGGCTGTACGCGCAACAAACTGATACTCGATGTGACGGTTGGCAGCCTGCCACCGTCCATCATTACCGCTCAGTGATACGGGTGGGCCCGGTGACAAGACGGGCAGAAATTAAAGCGCCAACCGCTTCAGGGCGTGTTGTCGGGAAGGCTGAGGGTTGAAAGGGATGCGCTGGTTTGCCATGGCTGACCGCTGTTCCCGGACAATCATCGCCACACACTTATTGAATTAAGCTCAAGGGCATACACGGGGCCTGAACCGCAGTGTTCAGGTCGCCGGTACTGGAGAAAAAAAGCATGAGCAACTGGTTGGTAGACAAGCTGATTCCTTCGATCATGCGTTCCGAGGTCAAAAAGAGCTCGGTACCTGAAGGCCTGTGGCACAAATGCCCGTCTTGTGACGCTGTGCTTTACCGTCCAGAGCTGGAAAAGACCCTGGACGTTTGCCCCAAGTGCAATCACCACATGCGCATCGACGCACGTGCACGCATCAATATCTTCCTGGACGCTGACGGTCGCAACGAATTGGGCGCTGATCTGGAGCCTGTAGACCGCCTCAAGTTCCGCGACAGCAAAAAGTACAAGGACCGCATCGTCGGCGCGCAAAAGCAGACCGGCGAAAAAGACGCCCTGGTGTCCATGAGCGGTACTCTGCTAGGCATGCCGATTGTGGTGTCGGCGTTTGAGTTCTCCTTCATGGGTGGCTCGATGGGTGCCATCGTTGGTGAGCGCTTTGTTCGTGCCGCCAACTACGCCCTCGAAAACCGCTGCCCAATGGTCTGCTTCTCCGCTTCCGGCGGTGCGCGTATGCAAGAAGCGCTGATCTCCCTGATGCAAATGGCCAAGACCTCTGCGGTACTGGCGCGTCTGCGTGAAGAAGGCATTCCGTTTATCTCGGTATTGACTGACCCGGTGTACGGCGGTGTTTCGGCCAGTCTGGCGATGTTGGGTGACGTGATCGTGGCTGAGCCAAAAGCGCTGATCGGTTTCGCCGGTCCGCGAGTGATTGAGCAAACCGTTCGCGAAAAACTGCCAGAAGGCTTCCAGCGCAGCGAATTCCTGCTGGAGCACGGCGCCATTGACCTGATCATTTCGCGTCAGGAACTGCGTCCGCGTCTGGGCAACCTGCTGGCACAAATGATGGGCCTGCCAACACCCGTGTTTGTGGCTGCGCCTGTTGAAACCATCGTTGTCCCGCCGGCACCTGCAAACCTATGACCCAGCGCACCCTTGGCGAGTGGCTCGCCTATCTTGAACAGTTGCATCCGGCTGCCATCGACATGGGGCTGGACCGCGCACGAGAGGTAACGAACCGCATGGGCTTGCAAAAGCCCGCGCCATGGGTGGTGACAGTCACTGGCACCAACGGCAAAGGTTCGACCTGTGCATTCGTTGCCTCGTTGCTGCGTGCACAAGGGCTCAAGGTCGGGGTCTACAACTCGCCGCATCTGCTGCGCTACAACGAGCGTGTGCAGATCGACGGAGTTGAGGTCTCGGACTCGCAGCTGTGCGAAGCCTTTGAGGCGTTGAACGCCGGTCGCGGGGAAACATCCCTGACCTACTTTGAGATGGGTACGCTGGCTGCGTTCTGGCTGTTCGAGCGCGCGCAACTGGATGTTGTGGTGCTAGAAGTCGGGCTGGGCGGGCGGCTGGATGCGGTCAACCTGGTTGACGCTGACATGGCGTTGGTCACCAGCATTGGCGTCGATCATGTGGAGTACCTCGGTAATACCCGTGAATCCGTTGCCTATGAAAAGGCCGGGATTTTCCGCCAGGGCAAGCCGGCCTTGTGCGGTGATCTTGACCCGCCTCAGCCTTTGCTCGACAAAGCCAAAGAGCTGGCGTGCCCGCTGTTGCTGCGCGGGCGCGATTTTAACCTGACCATTGCCGACACGGTCTGGCATTGGCAGGGGCGTGACGCACAAGGGCAAACGCTCGAGCTGCGCGATTTACCGCTGCTGGATCTGCCTATGGAAAACGCAGCGCTGGCGCTTCAGGCCTATGCCCTGACACAGTGGCCTTGGGAACCGCAGACGGTTACCGAGGCGCTGTTGGCGACCAAGGTCACCGGGCGTCTTGACCGTCGCCAGATCAACTGGAACGGCAAGCCGCTGAGCCTGTTGCTGGATGTCGGCCATAACGGCCATGCTGCCGAGTATTTACGCAAGCGTTTGCAACAACGACCGTTGGCGGGCAAGCGTTTGGCGGTGTTTGGTCTGTTGGCCGACAAAGACCTGGATGCCGTTGTGTCGCAACTCACTGATGTCGTCGAACATTGGGCAGTCGCGCCACTGAACACCGGGCGTTCGCGCCCTGCGGCTGAGTTGCAGGCTGCGCTGCAAGTTTTGGGCACATCGGTTACCCCGTACGACAGTGTGGATGCAGCACTTGAGGCGCAGTGCGAACGGGCTACGCCGCAAGACGAAATTTTGCTGTTCGGGTCATTTTATTGTGTCGCTCAGGCGCTTGAATGGCTGGAGCGGCGCGCCAAGGAGGAGGCTGCAAATGGCTTTGCTGGATAAGGTATTCAAGCAGCGGATGGTCGGCGCACTGGTGCTGATCGCTCTGGCGGTGATTTTTCTGCCCATGCTGTTTTCGCGTCAGGATGAACAGCGCCAGGTTCAGGTCGATGCACCGACGGCGCCACAAGCGCCCGTCATGCCGCAGGTTCAGGTAGAGCCTGTGCCGGTGCCGGAGCCGCAAGTGATTGAGCAAGAGCCGGAGCTGCCGGTCGAGCAGGCCGTGGTTGCAGCACCAAAACCTGCGCCGGCTCCGGCACCGGTTGCACCCGTGGTCAGCAAGCCGGTAGCGCCAGCCAAGCCGCCTGCAGTCACGCCAGCGCAAGCAGTGGCGCAGCCGCCAGCCAAGCTCGACACTACGCAAAAGCGTGTAGACCCTAACGGTTTGCCCATCAGTTGGTCGATCCAGTTGGTGAGCCTGTCCAATCGTGCCAGCGCCGACAACTTGCAAAAAACCCTTCGTAATCAAGGTTATAACGCTTACGTTCGATCGTCTGGCGGGATGAACCGGGTTTTTGTAGGGCCGTTGCTGGAGCGTGCAGAGGCCGATCGGATGCGTGACATTCTCGACAAGCAGCAAAATCTCAAGGGTTTTGTGGTGCGCTTCCAGCCTGAGCGTGGCTAAGCGCATAAAAAGGTTGGATCTGATAGCCAATGCACTGATAAATCGCCTGACTTGAGAGGCGGCGCTCTGCTAAAATGCGCCGCCTTATCTGTCTGTAGACTGAACTGTGCCATTTACCTGGGTTGACTGGGCGATCGTTGCAATCATCGCCATTTCTGCATTGATCAGCTTGAAGCGCGGCTTCGTAAAAGAAGCGCTGTCGCTGTGCACCTGGATCATTGCCGGGGTTGTCGCCTGGATGTTCGGCGGTTCGCTGTCACAGTACCTCGCCGGGTACATCGAAACACCTTCCGCCCGCATCATTGCCGGGTGCACCATCATGTTTGTCGCCACCTTGCTGGTAGGCGCAATGATCAACTTTCTTATCGGCGAACTGATTCGCGTCACCGGGTTGTCCGGGACCGATCGTTTTCTCGGCATGGCCTTTGGCGCTGCGCGTGGCGCGTTGCTGGTGGTCGTGGGGGTCGGGCTTTTGAGCCTGGGGCCGGTGCAGCAAGACTCGTGGTGGCAGGAGTCCAGGCTCATGCCACAATTTCTATTGGTTGCCGATTGGTCGAAAAACCTCATTTTGGGGTGGAGTAGCCAATGGTTGGCCAGCGGTATCAGCGCACCTGCTGATCTACCGTTCAAGGAGCACCTCTTGCCGGCTATTCAGCCCAAGTGAGCGGTGTTCAGTTCAGATCCATTAAGTAGGGGTTGCGTCGCATGTGTGGCATCGTCGGTATCGTCGGTAAGTCGAACGTCAATCAGGCGCTGTATGACGCGCTAACCGTCCTCCAGCACCGCGGCCAGGATGCTGCCGGTATTGTAACCAGCCATAACGGCCGGTTATTCCTGCGCAAGGACAACGGGTTGGTGCGGGATGTGTTTCATCAGCGCCACATGCAGCGCCTGGTTGGTAACGTGGGCATCGGCCATGTGCGTTATCCAACAGCAGGTAGCTCGACTTCAGCAGAGGCACAGCCGTTTTACGTCAACTCGCCGTATGGCATCACCTTGGCGCACAACGGCAACCTGACCAACGTTGAACAGCTGGCCAAGGAGATTTACGAATCTGACTTGCGTCACGTCAACACCAACTCGGACTCGGAAGTACTGCTCAACGTCTTCGCCCATGAATTGGCGCAGCGTGGCAAGTTGCAGCCGACCGAAGAAGACGTTTTCGCCGCCGTGACTGACGTGCACAACCGTTGCCGCGGTGGTTATGCCGTGGTGGCGATGATCACCGGTTACGGCATCGTCGGTTTCCGCGATCCTAACGGCATCCGCCCGATTGTGTTCGGCCAGCGTCACACCGACGAAGGCGTCGAATACATGATCGCTTCCGAAAGCGTGTCGCTCGACGTGCTGGGCTTTACCCTGATTCGCGACCTGGCGCCGGGCGAAGCGGTTTACATCACTGAAGACGGCAAGCTGCACACCCGTCAGTGCGCAGTAAACCCGCAACTGACCCCGTGCATCTTCGAGCACGTGTACCTGGCGCGCCCTGACTCGATCATCGACGGTGTTTCGGTGTACAAGGCGCGTCTGCGCATGGGCGAAAAGCTGGCCGAGAAGATCCTGCGCGAGCGTCCAGACCACGACATCGACGTGGTCATCCCGATTCCGGACACCAGCCGTACCGCTGCGCTGGAGCTGGCGAACCACCTGGGCGTCAAGTTCCGCGAAGGCTTCGTTAAAAACCGTTACATCGGCCGTACCTTCATCATGCCGGGCCAGGCTGCACGTAAAAAATCCGTGCGCCAGAAGCTCAACGCCATCGAACTGGAGTTCCGTGGCAAGAACGTGATGCTGGTCGATGACTCGATCGTACGTGGCACCACCTGCAAGCAGATCATTCAGATGGCCCGTGAAGCGGGTGCGAAGAATGTTTACTTCTGCTCGGCAGCCCCGGCTGTACGCTACCCGAACGTATACGGCATCGACATGCCAAGCGCCCACGAACTGATCGCCCACAACCGTACCACCCAGGACGTGGCTGACCTGATCGGCGCTGACTGGCTGATCTATCAAGACCTGCCAGACCTGATCGAAGCGGTCGGTGGCGGCAAGATCAAGATCGAGAAGTTTGACTGCGCGGTGTTTGACGGCAAGTACGTGACCGGCGACATTGACGAGAACTATCTGGACCGCATCGAGCGTGCGCGCAATGATGCCTCCAAGGTGATTGCTCAAGGCGTCGGTGCAACGATAGGCTTGTACAACAACTAAGCTTCAACACACCGGCCCTGATGGGCCGGTTTGCATTGTTCTTACTTAAAAGCATTTATATACAAGGCAAGGAGTGGGCAGCATGAGTCAGGATTGGGATGCCGGTCGGCTGGACAGCGACCTCGAGGGCGTAGCGTTCGACACCTTGGCTGTGCGTGCTGGCCAGCACCGTTCGCCAGAAGGCGAGCACGGTGATGCAATGTACCTGACCTCCAGCTACGTGTTCCGCACGGCTGCCGATGCGGCGGCGCGGTTCTCGGGTGAGGTCCCGGGCAACGTTTACTCGCGTTACACCAACCCCACCGTGCGTGCGTTCGAAGAGCGTATCGCGGCATTGGAAGGGGCAGAGCAAGCCGTTGCCACAGCAACCGGCATGGCCGCCATATTGTCGGTGGTGATGAGTCTGTGCAGCGCTGGAGACCACGTGCTGGTTTCGCGCAGCGTCTTTGGTTCGACCATCAGCCTGTTCGAAAAATACTTCAAGCGCTTTGGCATTGAGGTGGACTACGTGCCGCTGGCCGAACTGCAAGGCTGGGACGCGGCGATCAAGCCGAACACCAAATTGCTGTTTGTAGAGTCGCCGTCCAACCCCTTGGCAGAACTGGTAGACATCACCGCGCTGGCAGAAATTGCCCACGCCAAGGGTGCGCTGCTGGTGGTCGACAACTGCTTCTGCACGCCTGCGTTGCAGCAGCCGGTCAAGCTGGGCGCTGACATCGTTGTGCATTCGGCGACTAAATTCATCGACGGCCAGGGCCGTTGCATGGGCGGCGTCGTGGCGGGGCGCAGCGAACTGATGAAAGAAGTCGTCGGCTTTTTGCGCACTGCCGGGCCGACCCTGAGCCCGTTCAACGCCTGGATCTTCCTCAAAGGCCTGGAAACCCTCAACCTGCGTATGCGCGCACACTGCGCCAGCGCCTTGGCCCTGGCCGAGTGGCTGGAGCAGCAGGACGGCGTCGAGAAAGTTCACTACGCGGGCCTCAAAAGCCACCCGCAGCATGCATTGGCCCAGCGCCAGCAGCGCGGTTTCGGTGCAGTGGTCAGCTTTGAAGTCAAAGGTGGCAAAGAGGGCGCCTGGCGCTTTATCGACGCCACCCGCCTGATTTCCATCACCGCCAACCTGGGTGACAGCAAAACCACCATCACCCACCCGGCGACCACCTCCCACGGTCGTCTGGCGCCACAAGAGCGCGAAGCGGCCGGCATTCGTGACAGCCTGATCCGCATTGCGGTCGGCCTGGAGGACGTGGCTGACCTGCAAGCTGACTTGTCGCGAGGCTTGGCCGTACTGTGACCGAATGGGCGCTTGAATCAGCGATTGAGGGCAATGGCCGTGTAGCACTGGTGACCGGTGCTGCACGCGGCATTGGCCTGGGGATTGCGGCGTGGTTGATCAGTGAAGGTTGGCAAGTGGTGCTGACCGACATTGATCGTGCGCGTGGCTCCAAAGTGGTCAAGGCGCTGGGTGACAGCGCCTGGTTCGTGGCCATGGACGTGTCGGTCGAGGCCGACGTGATTCAGTGCGTGGCCCAAGTGTTGGGGCAGTTCGGGCGTCTCGATGCGTTGGTCTCCAACGCCGCGATTGCCGATCCGCACAACAAGACCCTTGAAAGCCTCGATCTGGATCACTGGAACCGCGTACTGGCCGTCAACCTGACCGGGCCGATGCTGTTGGCCAAGCACTGCGCGCCTTATTTGCGCGCGCATTGTGGTTCGATCGTCAACCTGGCGTCCACTCGCGCCCGCCAGTCAGAGCCAGACACCGAGGCTTACGTGGCGAGCAAGGGCGGGTTGTTGGCGTTGACCCATGCGCTGGCCATCAGCCTTGGGCCGGAGATCCGCGTCAATGCTGTCAGCCCAGGCTGGATCGACGCACGTGACCCATCTGTGCGTCGCGCTGAGCCGTTAACCGACGCCGATCACGCGCAGCACCCGGCTGGCCGGGTAGGTACCGTTGAAGACGTAGCGGCGATGGTCGCCTGGTTGCTGTCGCGCAATGCCGGTTTTGTCACCGGGCAGGAATTTGTCGTGGACGGTGGCATGAGCAAGAAAATGGTTTATGACGAGTAACTGAGTTTTTTTGCTTTTTTTGAAAAAAACTCAACCTTGTCCTTGACTTAGGTTCAATACCTGCGTAAATTTCGCGGCCTCAACGAAGCAAAGGGTGATTAGCTCAGCTGGGAGAGCATCTGCCTTACAAGCAGAGGGTCGGCGGTTCGATCCCGTCATCACCCAC
>NZ_WIVZ01000119.1:0-548 GCF_009600325.1 Pseudomonas sp. FSL R10-2189 | reverse complement strand
TGGTTATCCGCCTATGTTGGTTGGCTACATGCGCGTGTCGTCGGACTCCGACCGCCAGAGCACGGACTTGCAGCGCGACGCGCTGCTCGCCGCCGGCGTCGATCCGCGTCACCTGTTTGAGGATCGTGCCTCTGGCGCGAAGGATGACCGTGCCGGCTTGGCGCGGGCGCTTGAGTTCGTTCGAGCCGGCGATGTGCTGGTGGTGTGGAAACTCGACCGGCTCGGTCGCTCGCTGTCGCACCTGCTCGCCATTGTGACTTCGCTCAAGGACAAGCGGGTGTCGTTCCGCTCGCTGACAGAGAACCTGGACACTACGACGCCCTCGGGCGAATTCCTGTTCCAGGTGTTCGGTGCGCTCGCGCAGTACGAGCGCGCCTTGATTCAGGAGCGCGTCGTCGCGGGCTTGGCCGCCGCACGCAAACGCGGCCGGATCGGCGGCCGGCCGCAGGCGATCACTGGTGAGAAGCTGGACGCCATCGTCGCCGCGCTCGATGGCGGCATGTCTAAGGCGGCGGTGTGCCGCAACTTCAATGTCAAGCGCACTACGT
>NZ_WIVZ01000118.1:0-559 GCF_009600325.1 Pseudomonas sp. FSL R10-2189 | reverse complement strand
GATTCCCAGGGGACGAACAGCGGTTGTGTGGCGCCGTCTGGCATAAAACAAACTTCGCGGCGTTGGCGGTTGAAGCGAGTAGGGATGACTTTGGTGAAGAGTTTGTGGTGGTGGAGCCAGATGGCGAAGCAAACAGCTGAGGATCCAAGCCACATATATGCTGAAAAATCCCAGGCAAACAGGAAATAATCAACCGAGAATTCCCAACTCTCTTCTGCTCCATACCCCAAAGCCAACCCTATGAACCAAAGTAATAGCGGAGCTCCGAAAGCGGTTAAACAAAAAACAGTAAACGGCCCGCCCAAATTGACTTGATACGAAAAAACATTCGGCTCACCGCCACCAAAGTCCAAGTAAATATCGTTGTAATCACTGATATAGGGACAGCACGGATCTGCCCCAGTGGGCAGCGGTAAAGGGGCCAAATAAGTTTGTCGCCCAGCAAGACAAAGCTCTATATCACCCGTTTTTTTTGGGGAGGCTTGGCGGTCTCAAGGAGCAAGTGCAACACCTCATGTAAGGTGTTGCCATGTCTACCCAATACAACCACCTGAGTACC
>NZ_WIVZ01000117.1:0-564 GCF_009600325.1 Pseudomonas sp. FSL R10-2189 | reverse complement strand
GGTAAGTGCCACTCATCGCCTGTCCGTTCGCGAGGTCACGCCAAAAGTTGACGTACTCAGAGGTCCGGGTGTACGGCTCTTCGCAGAAAATCCGGTGATGTTTACCGCGAATCTCGTCGATGGCGTAACCCGTCACCGCGCAAAAATTGTCGTTGGCTTCAAGAATGGTACCGTCAGGGGCGAATTCAATGATGGCCATTGAACGACTAATCGCCTGAGTCCTGGCGGTCATTTCATCCAGAGAACAACTGAGGCGTTTATTTTCGAGCAGGTCGGCTTTGCGGTGTAAATCGAACATGGCTCAATCCCTTGGGGGTGCTGTCTATTGATAATTCAAACGATTCAAGACACAACAAACCGCCTGCGCACTTAGCCCTAAATGCCAGAGCTCACGCACCTCGGAGATTCAAGCACTATTGATTGAGCCCCGCAGGCAGTGAGCATAGCCAGACTACGCAGAGCCGCAAGCACAATGCCATCAGTCTGTGACTTACACCGCATCCCGCGGATACTCGCCTTTTGAACATTGCATATAGCGCGTCGAGCCGTTGTATATACTGCGCG
>NZ_WIVZ01000116.1:0-609 GCF_009600325.1 Pseudomonas sp. FSL R10-2189 | reverse complement strand
GGGAAACGCCGCGGCCTGGCTTTGCGCGTTTTTATAGGCAAAGTTACTGGCATGGGCGATGTATTGGCCGCTAGTGGTGTGGGTGATGCCGGCCGCGTTATAGGTGGTGCTGCTGCCCGCGGCCTTGATCACCAGTTCTTCCTTGGCGCTGAGGGTGATGCGTTCGGCAGTGGCGGTGATGTTGAGCTTGGCCAGCAGGTTGATGTTGTCTTTGAGGGCGCGAATGTCGATGTCGCCGGAGGCCGCGACCAGTCGCCAGCCCATACTCTGGACGAAGGTGCGCACGCCGCGGCTGGCACTGATCAGCAGGCGTTTGCCGATGGCCAGGCTGGTGTGGCCGCCACTGGTCAGGGCCAGGTGTTCGCCGCTGGTCAAGTGGGTGGATTGCGGTGTGCTGCTGGCGATTCCGGCAGGGCTGTGCAGTACCAGATAGGGTTCGCTCAGCTCCGGGAACTGGTTGGCGCTCGGGTTGCCGCCTGTGCCGCGAATGGCCGCATGCTGGTCACTGAGTGCCTGCGCGACGTCATCCTGATCGCCGCTTTCCTGGGCCAGATGGTCGCGGGCCAGGTGGGAAAAGGTAGCGTGATGTTGCTGCGCAATGCTGAGTTG
>NZ_WIVZ01000115.1:0-631 GCF_009600325.1 Pseudomonas sp. FSL R10-2189 | reverse complement strand
CCCTGAACACGAGCCAAGGTCAGCAGCGCTTCTATCAGGGTGTCCATGCGCACTGATTCGCGCTTGATGCGCCCCACCATGTCCACACGTGACGGTCCTGATGCAACCAGCCAATAGCGGCCTGCATGCGCGTCAACGGTGAGCGCAGTTCGTGGGAGATGTCGTGCAACAGGTGCTGCTGGGCTTCGACCAACAATCTCAATTGATTGGCCATGCGGTCGCAATCTTCGGCCAGGTCGACAATTTCATCGCGCCGCTGCCCCATGATCGGCTTGACTCGGGTTTCAAAACGCCCCTGTGCCACATCGCTCATTGCCCGGCGCAAGTAAGCCAACGGCCAGGCCAGATAAAACGCCATATAGCCGCTGAACAAGGCACTCATCACCGTGCCGATCAAGAGCGGCATCAAGCCCGGCCCGCCCTCCCCGCCGCCCCCATTACCGGGCACGCGGGTCGACCTCAGCGACAGGCTCATGCCCTCTTTACTGATGACCGTTTGCTCGAAGACCGGGTGTTCAATGGGCAATCCGGCCAGCAATTGGCCGGTGCTGTCATACACGGCTATCGCTTCGTCGTCGGGGTGGTGCCACACGTCCAGCAGTTGTTTGCCTGCTTCGACACCGTAGTGGCG
>NZ_WIVZ01000114.1:0-635 GCF_009600325.1 Pseudomonas sp. FSL R10-2189 | reverse complement strand
ATGACCGATCCGCTGCGCTTCCCGTGCGATGAGATCGTCGATCTTTACAGTCAGCGTTGGGAAATCGAACTGGGCTATCGCGAGATCAAACAAGGACTTTTGGGGGGAGAGTACACGCTGCGAAGCAAGACACCGGAGATGATTACGCAAGAGCTGTGGGGCGTGCTGCTGGGCTACAACCTATTGCGTTATCAGATGGTGCAAATGTCCAGGCAGTGCCCTGGTGTGTACCCATGTGAAATGAGCTTTACCGCCTGCAGTTGGGCGATTTTGGGCTTGCTGCATGGCACGTCACTGAACCATCCCGGCAACTTGCCAGGGTTTCTAGCCGATTTGCAGGCATCAGCGCCGCAATATGTTTTGCCCCATCGGCGACCTGATCGGTGGTTCCCGCGAGCAGTGAAGCAGCGCCCAGCAAAATATCCGACCCGAAAATAAAAATGCCAGTCAGCTTAACTGACTGGCATTAACCTGAGCGGTGGTTTTTTTATGTCTGGAATTTGAGCTGCAAGCTGCAAGAACGTGGGGGCCTGGGTGGGGGGTGTCCAGTTCTAGTTGGGGGTTTCGCTGGGTTTATCGATTGTTTGTTGCGGGGCAATGTTCTGTGTTTTTCGAGCACAAAAACAAAATCCCCG
>NZ_WIVZ01000113.1:0-686 GCF_009600325.1 Pseudomonas sp. FSL R10-2189 | reverse complement strand
GCTTTTAAATGGTAGGTGGTGCTGTAGTCGCTGCCGCCGGCTTCTTCTTGCAGGCTGCTGTGCTGTTTGCCGGTGTGCTCAAGGGCGATGCTGCGCCAGCGGTCGTTGAAATCCGGGCGTGGGTGTTCGCTGAGGTCGAAGGCCAGACCGGGTTGCAAGCGGGCGTCGTCGCCTTCGAGTTCGGCCATGCGCGCGTCGCTGCGCAAGGCGTGAAGGCGGGTTTTGGTAAAAGGTTTGCCCGCTGCATCGCGTTTGTAGCGGCCGGGGTAGTCGTAGCGCTCGTAGTCCTTGTGCTGGTTTTTCAGGGCCAGGCCGCCATCGGCGGTGTGTTGCTGGTTGTAGCGCGGATGGGTGAAGGTGTAATCGCGCTGCACTTGCCGAGAAGTGCGCACCTGCTCGGTGTAGCTGAAGCGGTGCAAGGCAGGCTCTGACGAATCGCCGCCGCCCATGGGCTGATAGAGCACCGGGCAGTCTTTGTGGGTGCCGATGGTGCCAAGGCCACCGACGCGATCGGTGAGGATCAAGGTGTGGCCATCGGTGCGGTGTTCGAAGGTGTAAAGCAGGCCTTCCTCAGCGGCGAGGCGGGCAATAAAGTCGAGATCGGTTTCGCCCGCCTGCACGCAGTATTCGCGGGTCTGGTGATCGAAACAGATCTGTTTTTCGAGGTCGGTGATGCGTTGGCCCTT
>NZ_WIVZ01000112.1:0-703 GCF_009600325.1 Pseudomonas sp. FSL R10-2189 | reverse complement strand
CAGTTATCCCTGGCCTAAAATGCCCCAGCTCCTGGGACACTACGCGCTTGGCTTCTTCGCGTGGTAAGTAGCATTGCACTATGCTAAATCGCTCTTGGGCGTAACAGTGCCTGAGCCCATGCCCCCCTTTTGACCAACCAAGGGCTGCTTTGGAGGCAGCACCAAAGGACTTACTCCAGGGCTGACCACCACCCAGTCCGTAGTGCTGCTGATAGTGAACGCCTCGATCCGTGGTTCGGATGGGTTCTGCAAGACGTGTTGCTTCCAGGCGTCTGGCTAAAGGTATGGGAATACGCACCTCACGGGTCAGGCCTCCCTTCCCGGAAACGGTATAACCGATGGTTTCATCACGGATACCAACAAACTTCAGAGCATGTGCCGGGCGCTCATCCGGTGCTTGGTGATGGATGCGACGCAGGGTTAGCAGCTCATGGGCACGTAGGCCTGCGGCCTGCGCAATCTCGGTGGCCAGAGCATTGTGGGGCGACTGTCTGGCTACGATCAGCGCAATCTGAGCACGGGTGTACAGCCTGGATTCCTCTGCGAGGCGCCTTCCGAGTGTTGGCTGTCCTGGTTTCCCAGTTTTGGATTTAGGAGCAGTGCTTATGATGACTTCCAGGGTTTTACCTGCCTCCAGTCTATGAGTGACGTGTTGCATCATCGACTGGAGGGCTTGCCGCTCCATATCCAGCGTTTTCTGTCC
>NZ_WIVZ01000111.1:0-726 GCF_009600325.1 Pseudomonas sp. FSL R10-2189 | reverse complement strand
CCAAGGGGAGGGGCTAAGACCGATTTATCAGTCCCCTTTCCCTCGTTTCTTTCCAACGCGATAGCCCAGCAAGGCCGCCACCGTTGCCACCGTCACCCCAGCAAGCACAGCCAGTGGCGTGTAATTCACACGACGAACGCCTCGCCCCGGTTTGGTGGGCTCTGAACCATCAATCACAAACTCATCGGTTTGATTCATTGCTGCGGCTCCTGGGGCATTTTCGCCAGCTCGTACAGCAACGGAGCCAACCGCTTTTTGTCCACGTCACGGGTCACGACCTTGGCCGCCTCGTCGAGCAGCCATTTGCGGATGTTGGGCTGATGCTGGGCCGCATTGAGCAGCAGGCCGCCGAGAATGATCTTTTGCCCGTTCTCGAGCTGACGGCTTTGCTGCCGAAGTCGATTTAGCTTGGCTTCAGCTTCTGCGATTTTTTGCTCTATGGTTTGTGCCATTTTCCGGCCTCACTCAGATATGTCGTGGTACGATAACACGCAGCAAGAGAGCGAAGCGAAAGCAGCAAGTGCGCACTTACGACTCGTACCGAGTCAGCGCGCCCTGCGGGGCAAAAGCAAAAATCAGAATAAGGAGCAAAGGCCATCGCCATCTACCACGCAACCACGAAGCCGATAGCACGCAGCGCGGGACGGTCAGCCGTCGCCGCTGCTGCCTATCGTTCGGGTTCCGAGTTGGTCGATGAACGCACCGGCCTTGTCCATGACTACACCC
>NZ_WIVZ01000110.1:0-737 GCF_009600325.1 Pseudomonas sp. FSL R10-2189 | reverse complement strand
GGCGAGGTGCGCAGCCGTGCTGACGTGCTCGAAAAGTTGACAGGTGCAGGCTTCCAGGTGGCCCGCGAAACCAAGTCATCCATCAGCATCGCCGACCCGGACGGCGGCAAGAACATACGCCTCAAGGGGGCCCTCTATGAGCGGGATTTCAGACTTGGCCCGGAGCTTCGAGGAGAAATCGAAGCAGCAAGCCAGCGCTATCGAGACGGGCGTGACGAACGCCTACAAACAGCACGAACAGACCTTGCTCGCGGCATTGAGATCAAGCGAACAGAGCTTGAGCGCCGCCATCCAGGCCCGCGAGAAAGCGCTAGAAGCGATTTTGAGCACGACCGAGGCCAACACCAGGGCGCTAGTCCTGTCGGGCTGGAAATGGCTCGCCGGGAGCCTGCTGGCGGTGATCTTGGCCGCGAGCGGGGCCCTGTGGTGGACAGGGCAGACGGTGGCGGAGAATTTCCAGCTCATCGAGCAGCAGAAGGCCACGATGGCCCGCGCCCAGGCGTTGGGGATGGACTTCCACCGCGACGAAAACGGCCAGTTCATCATCCTGCCAAAAGGGATGAAGGCAGTCAGCGGGTGGACGTTCGAGAATGGCAGCCGACAGGCAGTGAAGTTGGAGAAGTAGGCTATGACGGAGATCGAGAAGGCCTTGCTAGACGCCTTGGAGAGTTTACAGAGCGAGCACGAGCAGCAGCTGAGCAGTTTCGCCGAGACCTTGCAAAGTATGCGGATCGAGC
>NZ_WIVZ01000010.1:0-132440 GCF_009600325.1 Pseudomonas sp. FSL R10-2189 | reverse complement strand
GAGCTTACATTTTCTAAGATCCTCGACTCCTTTTCCAGCCGGTCAGATTTTTTCTACACCCTTAAATGCGAAGAGCCGGAAATAACTACGCCACCCTCTTCAAAAAAATGGCTGAGTTTAGTGATCCGTTAATTGGAACACATACTCAGCCCAGCTGAATTGTGTTCCATTTAAGCACCTTGCTTAATCGATAGCACCCAGCCTTTCTCATACCTTTTGATTGGCCAAAAATCCACTTCCCCCCTTAAACTCATAACGCATTAAATTTTTGACCTTACAAAAAAATCAAAAATCAACCCCAAAAACCCAACCCACGAAACAAATGCTTTATAGATCTCGATTTGTGGCCACTGGACAATACCCACCCCAAGACTTAGAAATAAAAACATCGCAACCCAAAACTGCCATGCACGCGTTAAAATCTTCACCAACCCAAAAATATTAGTTATTTTAATTAACTCCTTATCATAACGACGATAATCTTTACCAAGATACAAAGCAATTATAAATGCCACTAATGAAAACACCATTGCGATTATCGGCGTCACAACAAAAAATACCAAATTACTCCCTGCCAATGCCATGACCACATGTCCAAACTTGTTCAACTTATCCATATAGCCCTTAGCAACCGCATAGCCACTCCATGGCATAACCGGATCAAAACCAGATATAGCATTCATAACAGCACCTCGACCTTAGTCATTTCTGAATTAGCTCCCAAAACATTAAACAAGCACAAAAAACCACCCACAAATACAGCAAAATAAAAGAACAAAAATATCCTACTTTTTCTAAGTATTACTTACAAGTCATGTATGAATATATTATCAAAACGGCTCAAATATGATTTATGACATTGCAATCCTAATATTTGATTGATGTCGACCTCTGTCACATCAAAAAAACCCACCTCCACCAAATATTCATTTCTTGCAGCCCCTCTCCACAAAGATCGGCACTCTGGCAGCAACACGAATTACCAGAAATCAGCCGTGATCCAGTCTCCGCGCCCTAATCTCCTCAATTGCCGCCTCTTGCTGACTGGCCTCATCGCAGCTTGCGGGTGCGGCCTGCCGATCGCTCATGCAGTGGCGACCTCCGCCTCTGAACACTCCAACCTGGCCGTCATGATTAGCCAGCTCACCGCACTGGAAAACAGTGCTCGCCGCAGCCCCCGAGTGGCTGACGAGCCGGGCCAGCGCTACTTATTTGACTATTCGCGTTTGGCTGCTGACATCGAGCGTATCCGCCAAGGCCTTGAAAACTATCTGACCCCCAGCCGTGCCCAGCCACGCGATCCCGTTGAGCTCTCGGGGAGTTACTCGGCAGTGGGTGGGTTCCCGGCATCCACCAGCTATTTGTTATCCATCTAAATCACCGTCTCAAGCTTCAAAAAGTATCTTTAACTCAATCCCGTTCAGCACTAACCCATCCTCTCCTGCTGCAAACCGAACAAGCGGATATCTACGGTAAACAGGCATCAATGACACAACCGTTTCTCAAAAGACCGAACCCTTCAGCACCTACGCAAATAACGTTTTTTTCCTTCGGCACCTACCTGATCCCTCCTACATCCATGTTCGCCTCAGCCACCTAAAGTTCACGCTTTTCAAAAGCGAAAGTACTCAGATGGCGAATAAAGACGTACCCAACAAAATCTGGCGCCATGTGGGGGGTGAGGGAGGTCATAAATATCTCGACGACATGACCGCCAAAGAACTGGCCGATCAAGAGGCTGAACACCGCAGCTACGATCATATTGCGCAAGCCGATGCAGCCCGCTACCAAAAAGGCTTCGAGTACTACGAGCAGCAACAACAGGAAGAGCGCGCCAAAAAATTCGATCTGAGCCTGCGCATCGGTGTGTTCTTCGACGGCACCGGCAACAACGCCAGCAACGTCTTCGACGGTATACGCTGCGGCGCCCACCACCCCGTACGGGCTGAAGATCTGGAGGGTAGCTGTAAGCCCTACATGGCCGACTCTGAAAGAAGCTATGGGAATGATCTAAGCAACGTGGCCAAGTTGTTTGGGTTGTACACCTCAAGCCTCAAGTTGGTAGGTCACGATAAACATAAAAACGCCTACGGCAAACTCTATCTCGAAGGTATAGGCACTCAGGTTGCGGAGAAAGACAGCTTGTTGGGTTCTGGAGCAGGACGCGGCGGGACAGGCGTTGAGGAGCGTGTTGGGCAAGCGTTTCAAAAAATCCTTGGCGTAATGAATGATTTATATCAAGAACACCCGGATGCTGAACTCAGATTCATAACCTTCGATATTTTTGGTTTTAGTCGGGGAGCCGCCGCTGCTCGACATTTCGCCAATCATGTTGCCAAGGGCTCAAATGGTTTCTTGGGCGAATCACTTCGCAGAACAAAGCTCAAATTCAGCCACTCTTTTGTTCCTAACTCCAGCTGTATCGATATGGGGTTTGTCGGGTTATTTGACACCGTTGCCTCAATTGTCGGATGGGATAACCTGGGTAATTTAAGCAGTCGTCACATCCCTCGGCTGGAACTTTATTTAAATCCAAACGCTATACAAAACGTAGTGCAATTAACCGCCAGAGACGAGAAACGCTTTAACTTTGCCTTGAGCGAGGTCGGCCCGGACCATCTGGAAATCAACCTGCAAGGGGTGCACTCGGACATCGGTGGCGGTTATCTGCCTCAGTCGCAAGAAACATTAATGCTGACACCCATGCAGACTCTAGATGTGCCAATTGATCAGAACATCCTGGAAACATCCATTTACCGCGATGCTGTGGAGGCAAAAGCCAGCTGGGTCGCCGAAGGCTGGCCTGAGGATATGCTGCACATTGTGACCCCGGAAGCCGAGCGCCTTCCCTACGACAACCAAGACTGGATGACGCCCGAAAGTAAAAGAGTTTATGCAGGTTTACAGATCAGACGTCACGTAAGGGGGGAGCTATCAAGGGTGTACTTGCGGGTGATGCACACGCAGGCAACGGCTAAGAAAGTGCCATTTCTAGACCTTGATCCGAGTGATTCTGACTTTGCCCTCCCATCTGAACTCCAGCCGTTATGCGACAAGTTCATCGCAGGTGATTACAGCACTAGCCCCGCCGAAGACACATTGCTGCGACGCCGCTATATCCATACCTCGGCTCACTGGAACCACCCTTGGGGGAATGCCAAAGGTAGGACCATCACGCTGCTGTACCTCAACTCCCCTATGGAGGACGGCGTTCGTGTTCGCCACCCTCATGTTCACGTACCCCGGTGGCAGTTATGAAACACTTAAGAATCTCAGGCGCACAGTTGGTTTTTTTGATAATCCTCGGCTGCAGCCGCGACCCACTGTCGGGTGCAAACGACCCCAAGGACGATTCTTGGAATCTTGATTACATTGGCCCTTCTTATATGTCCGGCTGGGTTGAGCACATCACTGTCGAGGATATGAAAGGTCGATGGTTCAGAGGGCCTGGAGGGGCGCTTGGGTCTGGTGACCCAGGGCTGGACAAAGAATACGCCCGGGGCTGGGGCACTCTAGGAAGAAACCTTTACCCTATTACGGGTGCTGATTTGCCCAAACGTATCTTCGTGCGTTGGCAATCCGTCGTTGAGCAGAAAACCTATAAAGGCTGGATCGAAATTCCTGAAAACGCCCGGAGCATCATGCGCGGCTCCACTGCGCGTCGTTGCCCTGACTGGCCAAATGATGCAGCGAACTACTCGGCATTGGCAATAATTGGCGTGGCACCAGGAGGCGTTATCAAGGCTTGGGTGAAGGACAACTGCTTGGGCAGGGTCTTGGTCTCCAGCGCCCAAGCAGAGATTGAGCCGTTGGGCCCGTACCAAGGCAAATCAAATGGAAAATACCGTCCGCAAGAAGAACCTTCGAAACGCTATGTCGAACGCTATGGCATCCCGTATGGCAGTTGGTAATGCCTCTTTAGGCGCTGAAGCGCTGAGCAGACATGGATTGGTGGGCGCGCGCTGCGATGCTTCGGTTTGAGGCCGGTTTAACTTGAATGAGAAACCGGCTCGCGGTTGCACTTTAAGGACCTGAGCGTTACCCTTTCGACGTCGCTGCACATCAGCGAACGGGTTTGACGGCCCGATTAACAATAGGCGCACAGGCGCCCCCATTACGATTGCAGGCGCTTTTTTTGCGTCCGCATCTTCGTTAATGGCGGCTGTGCGTGGGAGACCTTCGGGTCTGCCGGGTTTCCTATTGTCCCGGTCCGTCAACCTGCGCACAGCTGCCACCCTAAATCGTTTGACGGCGGTTCGTGGCAGCTCCTCAACAATAGGAGTAATGCCAGATGCACGCTCTCAATCCGTTCAAAAAATGCCCGACGCGTACTGTCGCCCTGCACAACGTCCAACTCCTCAATGCGAAACGAGGTGCCTTATGAACGTCTCACCGTTGATCAAAACCGTTGGCGGCGCCACCTTTGGCACCTGCAACGCAGAGAACCAGCGCCTGTTCAGCGTCATTGCCGGTGTCTCAGGTGAAGAAGCCCTGCAACATGCCTCTTTGCTGTTGAACTGCGTCAACACGCTCTCGTACCTGGGCGCCATGGACGATGGCCACGAAAGCATGCGCTGGGCGTCGCACTACCTCAGCGAGATGGCGAAAGCGATCATTGACGACGTGACCTTGGGGCTGCAAGACGTACCGTAACGGTATGGGTTTAGCGTCAGCCCATGGGCAGCCCCATCGCTACCGGGTGGGGTTGTGTCCTGCTGCTAATGACACGACAGTCGCCACAATTGATCCAGCCGGATCGTATAGCTTTGACTCATCATTTCCCTGCGCATGCCCCAATCCGGCTTGCTGGGCACACTGGCAGCCCGTAGCGTGCCCCTGCCCCAGCGCGTGTTAATTTGATCCAGAACGGCCATCACCCTGGTCGCCTCTGCGGGCTGATTAACCGCAAACAGATCATCCGAGAACTCGCCCGGTTGTCGTAGATCCATGAGCAACACCTCGGCCTTGCTGTATTTGAACCCGGGCTGAAAAACATGGGTGAGCGATTCGACCGCCGCCTTGGTCAAGAGGGGCCGATCCCCACCCCGACAGGAATACCCGTGCACTTCAGGATCCTGGCGCGCAACGCCCGCCCCATGGCGGTGGCGTCCGGAAGGCCCGTAAAGTCGGCGAACGACTCATCAATGCTGTAGACCTCCGCCGCTGGCACCATCGACTCAATCAGGCTCATGACCCGCTCGCTCATGTCGCCATACAGCGCATAGTTCGAAGAGAACGCAATAATGCCGTGCTGCTCCAACCGCTGCTTGATCTGAAAATACGGCTCGCCCATTTTCACAAACGGCTTGGCGTCATAACTGCGGGCGATCACACAGCCATCGTTATTGCTGAGCACCACGATGGGGACTTTGGCCAAATCCGGCCTGAACACCCGCTCGCAACTGGCATAATAGAGACGATGGTTCAGAACCCTCAACCCTCTTCGCCCTCATGATCACGCGTGGCTGTATAAAAAATTATGATTGGGGTTAACGCGTACAAGGTTCATGTCAGTGGCTTATGGATGCGGAGCCTGTTTCAGATACGTTCAACTGACAGCAACACTATTGATATACGAACATTCCTACCTAGCAAGGAACGTCGTCCGACAGACAATTCGTATTTTGATCAAATGGCACCGCCAGTGGGCTACTGCAGATTGACATCACCCCGGCGCGAAACTACTGTTCGCCCTAAGACGGCTGCATGTCAGCAAGTGCATGGTGAACTTTTTGCCTTTCAGTCTGCGCGTCCCACCGAATTTCAGGCACAAAAAAGCCGGTAGACCCTGAGGTGCGTACCGGCTGTTTTGATGTTGCATATGGTGGGTCGTGTGGGATTCGAACCTACGACCAATTGGTTAAAAGCCAACTGCTCTACCAACTGAGCTAACGACCCGCTTCGTTGTGGTGCGTATAATACTGATTTTTAACGAGAATTCAACACCTTGTTAAAAATAAATGTGAAATAAATCAAAAGTAACGTGTTGGGTCCGAAACGCCGGCCGCTTGAAAGCCTTCTGCGCGCAGGCGGCAGCTGTCACATTTGCCGCAGGCTTGGCCTTGGGCGTCGGCCTGGTAGCAGGATACGGTGAGTGAGTAATCCACGCCGAGCTTGATTCCCGCTTGGACGATCTGCGCCTTGCTCATGTTTTGCAGTGGCGCTTTGATGCGAAAGCCCTGCCCCTCAACACCGGCTTTGGTCGCCAGGTTGGCCATGGCTTCGAAGGCTTCTACGAACTCCGGACGGCAATCCGGGTAGCCGGAATAGTCCACGGCATTGACGCCAATGAAGATGTCCCGCGCCTGCAGCACTTCTGCCCAGCCCAAGGCCAATGACAGGAATACGGTGTTACGAGCCGGCACGTAGGTTACCGGGATGCCTTCGCTGGGTGCTTCGGGTACATCAATGGAGCTGTCGGTCAGGGCTGAGCCGCCAATACCGTCCAGGTTCAAGCCAATGACTTTGTGCTCAACCGCGCCCAGGTCGCGGGCAACACGTGCTGCGGCGTCGAGCTCGGCACGATGGCGCTGGCCGTAATCAAAGCTCATGGTGTAGCAGCGGTAACCTTCAGCGCGCGCCATGGCCACGACGGTGGCCGAGTCGAGGCCGCCGGACAGCAAAATTACCGCTCTTTTTTCAGTGACAGCAGTGTGTTCAGTCATTTCAGCGCCCCGGCTCGTCATTCCAAAGATATTTATGCAGTTGCATTTGCAAACGCACAGGCAAGTTGTCCGCGACAATCCAGTCGGCCAGATCTCGGGCCGGCAGGTCGTGATGGCTCGGCGAAAACAGCACTTCACCGGCGCGTCGCTCCAAGCCGTATTCAATCAGCTTGGACACTGCCCAGTCGTAGTCCTCGCGCGAGCAGATCACGAACTTGACCTGGTCATGCGGCGTCAACAACGCGATGTTTTCGTAGAGGTTGCGATGGGACTCTTTGGAGCCTGGTGTTTTGAGATCGAGGACACGACTGACGCGTGGGTCGACAGCCGAAATATCCAGCGCACCACTGGTCTCGATAGAGACGTCGTAACCCGCGTCGCAAAGCTGTTTAAGCAATGGAATGGCATTAGGCTGCGCCAAGGGCTCGCCACCCGTCACGCACACGTAGCGCGGACGAAAATCGGCCACTTGCTCAAGAATGCTGTCGAGGGAGCGCACGGTGCCGCCACTGAAGGCGTAGGCACTGTCGCAATACTGGCAGCGCAATGGGCAGCCCGTTAGACGTACAAAAACGGTGGGCAGGCCAGCCGTTCGCGTTTCACCCTGCAAAGAGTAAAAAACTTCGGTAATTCTCAATGTGTCTTGCATATCCGCCACGGGCGTAACAGCTAAACAGGCTGTCCGCCTCCGTCAGGCACTCTAAAGAATCTGCACTCGCAGGACTCAGAAGAGCGTATTTCATAAAAGGGCGTGGATTCTAACGAAAAAACCCGCGTCAAGCGCGGGTTTCTCGATGAAAGCTTCGTATGGCTTACATGCGCTGCAAATCGCGCTGGGCCAACTGTGCCGCCGACGTGCCAGGATACTGTGCAACAACCTGTTGCAAGATGCCTTTTACTTTGTCGGTATGGCCCAGACGGCGCTCTACGTCAGCCAGCTTGTAGAGCGAATCCGGCACTTTGGCGTGCTTGGGATATAGCTGGCTCACTTTGGCGAAGGCCTGACCAGCACCTTGCAGGTCGCCTTTGGCCAAGCTCACTTCACCCAACCAGTACTGAGCATTGCCCGCGTATTGGCTGTTTGGGTATTTGCGCAGAAAGGCAGCAAAGGCCTGGCTGGCTTTGTCGAAATCCTTGGCTTTGATCAAGTCGAAAGCAGCATCGTAGTAGAGCTTTTCTTTCGCTGGATCACCCGGTTCCGAGCTGGCAGCAGCCTGAGGTGCAGGCGCTGCAGTATTACCGGCGACAGCACCACCACCGGCAGCAGAATTATCAGGTGCGGCAGCTGCAGGAGCGCCCGTACCAATACGCCGATCAAGTTCCTGGTATCGCTCCAGGCTTTCTTGCTTCATGCGTGAAATATCATTTTGCAAAACTTCGATCACACCCTGTTGGCGTGAGATCTGATCCTGCATTTGTTGCAGTTGGTTGAACAGCTCGCCCTGTGCCGAGACAGGGGTCGAAACCCCTCCCCCGGCATAGGCGCCGCTCGCACCATAACCCGGTGATGGATAACTCCCCCCGCTATTGCCAGAGTTGTCATCGACCACAGGAACCGCAGCCCATGCCGCTAGCGGCATGAGGCTGAGAGTCAGAATAGTTACAGCACGGCGGCACGTTCGCATGACGAATTACTTACGCAGTTCGACGCGACGGTTCTGAGCCCACGACTGTTCGTCGTTGCCAGTAGCAACTGGACGCTCTTTACCGTAGGACACCAGCTCCAGTTGTGCTGGAGAAACACCTTGCAGTACCAGGTAGCGTTGAACGGCTTTCGCACGACGCTCGCCCAGTGCCATGTTGTACTCACGAGTACCACGGGCGTCAGTGTTACCTTCCAGAACGACGCGAGCGCCGCTAGCTTTCAGGTCTTTAGCGTGAACGTCCAGAGCGCGCATTGCTTCTGGTTTCAGGTCCGAAGAATCATATTCGAAGTAGAAAACAGTAATGGCACGCAGAGCAGCTTCTTCGCTCAGGGAGCCATCAACAGCGCCTGTGTTTGCGCCGTAACCAGCGTTTGGATCAACAGCAGCGCCTTCACCGGCATTGTCGCCGCCTTTGGACGAGCAACCTACAGCTACAGCCATGGCCAGTGCCAGCGCAGCGAATTTACCAAACTTCAGCATTTCCATCGTAAAACTCCTAATGAACCCCAAGTGTTATGTGCAACTTGAATCTATCACCACGTCAGTTCAGGTAAGGGGACCAGGAAGGTTCTCTGACTTCGCCTTGAGCGGTAGGAAGAGGGAGCCTTACGCGTCCATTGATGGACACGAGCATCAAGACTCCCCGGCCCTGCTGGCGGGTGGCGTAGATTACCATGGTGCCGTTGGGCGCAACAGTAGCTGACTCATCAAGGTTAGTATCTGTGAGGATTTTTACACTTCCTCTTTCCAAATCTTGAGCCGCAACACGGAAATTGGTAAATCCGTCCTGACGGTGAATCATGACCAAGGTCTTTTCATCCGCCGACAGCTTAGGGTTGGCGTTGTAGTTACCGATAAAGGTCACGCGCTGCGCTGCACCACTACCGATCGTGGTTTTGTAGACTTGTGGCTTACCGCCACGGTCAGACGTGAAGTAGATGGTCGAACCATCCTTGCCCCAGAATGGCTCGGTGTTGATGCCAGGACCGTTGGTCACGCGGGTGATCTGGCGCGAAGCCATGTTCATCACGTAGATGTCCGGGTTGCCGTCTTTAGACAGCACAAACGCCAGCTTCGAACCATCCGGCGACCAGGCTGGCGCACCGTTCAGGCCTTCAAAGTTGGTGACTTGCTCACGGTGGCCAGTATCGATGTTCTGAACGAAGATGCGCGGACGCTTCTGCTCGAACGATACATAAGCGATGCGCTTGCCATCCGGTGCAAAGCGTGGCGACAGGATCGGCTCGCGCGATTGCAGCAGGGTCACCGCACGCGCGCCATCGTAGTCGGAGCGCTGCAGGGTGTAGCGGGTGTTGTTGACACTGGCACGCTCGGCCGTCACGTAGAGCAGACGGGTCGAAAACGCACCTCTGATTCCGGTCAGTTTTTCAAACGACTGGTCAGAAATGTAGTGCGCCATGTCGCGCAGTTGCTCAGTTGTACCCGACACGCTGCCGGTCAGCACCGGCTGCTCGGTCGACACGTTGAACAAGGCATATTGCACCTGCAGGCGGCCGCCCGCTGGCACGATATTACCGACCATCACGTACTGTGCGCCCAGCGCCTTCCAGTCACGGAAGATGACTTCGCTGGCCTGGGTCGGCTGGCTGATCATGTTCTGCTTTGGAATCGGTGAGTAGTAACCCGAGTTACGCAGGTCGTTACCCACAATTTCAGCGATGTCGTCAGGCAGAACAGTGCCGCCCTGCCAGCCGAACGGCACGACTGCAATAGGTGTTGCCCGGTCGCTACCGCTGGTAACCAGGATGTTCTTTTCTTCAGCTACAGCCATCCCTGCCATGCAGCAGACAATGACGAGCAGTCCTCGAAAAAATTTAATCACAAGGCTAGATCCTCAGGTGTGAATGTCATCTTGAATGATCGGTAAGGATTAAAATCGCTAGGCTTCAAGCCTTGCATTTCCGTTAAACGGCCAATGTTTTTGACCGCTGCCACAGCCGAACTGTCAAACGGACCATCACCACTGGACTTGGCAACCGTCACCGACGTTACCGTGCCATCTGGCAACATGCCAATTTGCAGCACAACCTTCATGTTCTTACGGGCCGAAGGTGGACGCGCCCAACCCTCTGCAGCGCGAGAGCGAATCAGGTCATCAAAGTTACCGGCGACCTCATCACCCTGCTCGTCTGCCAACGCTTGCTGGCGTTGCGGCGTATCAGAAAGCAAATCCGCCAAGGCCTGGGCCTTTTTCTCTTCGGCAGATTTACGCGCTGCTTCTACGGCCTTTTTCTTGGCAGCTTCAGCAGTGGCTTTCTTCTTGGCATCTTCAGCAGCTTTCTTCTTCGCGTCGTCTGCGGCGGCCTTTTTCTTGGCATCCTCAGCGGCTTTTTTCTTCGCGTCTTCAGCGGCCTGTTTCTTGGCCTCTTCTTCAGCGGCTTTTTTAGCCTCGTCGTCAGCTTTCTTTTTAGCGATATCAGCCAGCTTTTTCTCTTCAGCCTTTTTAGCGTCCGCTGCCTTTTTGGCATCGTCAGCTTTCTTCGCGTCATCGGCCTTCTTGGCTTCGTCGGCTTTTTTAGCCTCGTCCGCCTTCTTGGCCTCGTCCGCTTTTTTGGCTTCGTCAGCTTTCTTCGCTTCAGTTGCCTTCTCGGCAACCTCTTGTTTCTTTTGTTCCGCGGCTTTTACAGCTTCCTGCTCAACCTTCTTCTGCTCCATCTGTTCGACTTCAGTCTGACGCGCAGCTGATTTCTTCGCCTCACCCGCAATCTTCTGATTGGTTTGAGTCGTCGCCTGACTTTTTGACTTCAGTTGATACAAAGTAGCTTGAACAATGGGTTTTGCGGGCGGCAATTCTGGCGTCATGGCAAAGCTGGCGAACAGCATGCCGAAAATCAGGACGTGCAGCCCTACAGCCCAGACGGTAGGCCAAAAATAATTTTCAGAGGCGGACGGCTCCCGCTGGTCGCGCATCAGGGAGCCTCGGTAATCAAGCCAACGTTACCGACCCCTGCTTTTTGCAGGCCACCCATGGCACCCATTACAGCGCCGTAATCCACGGTTTTGTCACCGCGAATAAAGACCTGGGTCTGCTTGCCGCCCTCGTTGCCCGCGCGGATGATCTTGGTCACCGCATCAGTCATCTGAGGCAAGGTCATCGCCTTGTCCATTTGTTTATCGGTGTCAACTTCACTGCCAAGGTTCCAGTAATAGGTCTTGTCAGCCTTGATCGAAATTGTCAGAACCTGAGTGTTGTTGTCTTGCGGCAAGGCCTCGCTGGAGACCTTGGGCAAATCAACTTTCACACCCTGGTTGAGCATCGGTGCAGTCACCATGAAAATCACCAGCAGCACCAGCATCACGTCGATGTAAGGCACTACGTTCATTTCGGCAACCGGCTTGCGCTTCTTGCGAGCTCGAGCGATTAAAGCCATTGGAAATTACCTGCTTATTCTTCGCTGGTGTGCACTTTACGGTGCAGGATCGCCTGGAATTCATCGGCGAAGGTGTAGTAGCGGCTGATCAGCGTTTCGCTACGTGCAGCAAAGCGGTTGTAAGCAATAACAGCCGGGATGGCAGCGAACAAACCAATCGCGGTTGCAACCAGTGCTTCAGCAATACCCGGTGCAACAGTTGCCAGGGTGGCTTGCTGAGCCGTCGCCAGACCACGGAAGGAGTTCATGATGCCCCACACGGTACCGAACAGACCGATGTACGGGCTGACCGAACCAACGGTTGCCAGGAACGGCAGGCTTTGCTCCAGTTTTTCTTCTTCGCGCGAAATCGCTACACGCATGGCACGCGCAACACCTTCCATGACGGCTTCCGGGTCAACGCCCGGCTGTTGACGCAAACGCGAGAACTCTTTGAAACCGGCGCGGAAGATTTGTTCAACGCCAGAATCAGGGTCCGGGTTGCTGCCCGCCTGACGATACAGTTTTGACAAATCGATGCCCGACCAGAAACGCTCCTCAAAGCTGTCCAGGGCACGTCGACCGGCACGCAGCATGGTGCTGCGCTGAAAAATCATAATCCACGAGGTAACCGATGCAGCCAGCAAGGTCAACATTACCAACTGCACCACAATGCTGGCATTGCTGACCAAACTCCACATGGAGGAATGGTCGACGACGTTAGCTTCCACGCTTTATCTCCTGCTCTAAATGTTTACCCGCGCCGCTTACGTCGGCAAAGGCCGTACGTAAAGCTTCGGGAATGGCCCGGGGTTTAAAACTATTGGCGCGCACACAGGCCACCAAAAACTGCCCTTCACAGAGCAAGGTTGTATCCGCAGCCCGCCAGACCTGCTGCTTGAAACGCAGGCTGGCACGGTTGAGTTCTGTTACTTGAGCGCTGATCAACAGTTCGTCGTCCAGTCGCGCCGGTGCGTGGTAACGCGCCTCGCTGGAATGCACGACAAATAACAGGTTCTCGCCTGCCAGCTCGGATTGGGCAAAGCCCAGCTCCCGCAGCCTTTCGGTTCGAGCCCGCTCCATAAACTTAAGATAATTTACGTAATACACGACGCCACCCGCATCGGTGTCTTCGTAATAAACGCGACAGCGATGTGCGAACGGCTCAAGCCTGTTTTGCGCGCGCATACTCTAGTGCTTACTCCTCAGGTTGCCAATCCGCCAAACCACTGTTTTTTACGCTTCTTAGACTTTAATACCCAAGTTTTTTAGCGCCAGCCCTTGAGACAGCAAAAAGCGCAAAAAAATCAGTTGCAGATCGCTTGATTAATCATCCACAGCGCTCAAAAAACCATCCACAGCGGGGGTTTCACCCAGTCGTGACGGAATGTTCAAGCCAAAGTGTAAATAAGCATGTCGCGTCACCACTCGACCCCGAGGCGTACGCATGATGTAGCCCTGCTGAATCAGGTACGGCTCCAGCACATCCTCAATGGTGTGACGCTCCTCGCTGATGGCGGCGGCAAGGTTATCGATACCCACCGGCCCACCATCGAACTTCTCGATCATGGTCAGCAGCAAACGCCGGTCCTGATGATCGAAACCATGTTCATCCACGTCCAGCAGGTTTAGCGCCAGATCTGCTACCGCCTTGGTGATGTGCCCCTTGGCGCGCACTTCGGCAAAATCACGCACCCGGCGCAGCAGACGATTGGCGATACGCGGCGTACCCCGCGCCCGACGAGCGATTTCATAGGCGCCTTCCGGATCAAGCGGCAAACCAAAAATGCTGGCCGAACGGCTGACGATCGTTGCCAGGTCATCCGTACTATAGAACTCTAGCCGCTGAACAATCCCGAAACGATCGCGCAATGGGTTGGTCAGCATCCCGGCACGGGTCGTCGCGCCCACCAGGGTAAAGGGCGGCAAATCCAGTTTGATCGAGCGCGCAGCCGGCCCTTCACCGATCATGATGTCGAGCTGGAAGTCTTCCATGGCCGGGTACAAGACCTCTTCCACAATCGGCGACAGTCGATGAATTTCATCGATAAACAGCACGTCGTGGGGCTCAAGATTGGTCAGCAATGCCGCAAGATCACCGGGCCGTTCAAGTACAGGGCCCGAGGTGCTCTTGATCGACACGCCCATTTCCTGGGCAATGATGTTGGCCAACGTGGTTTTGCCCAAACCGGGCGGGCCAAAGATCAGCGTGTGGTCCAGCGATTCTGCGCGCCCGCGAGCCGCTTGAATAAACAGCTCCATCTGCTCACGCACAGCTGGCTGACCAATGTAATCCCCCAGGCTCAAAGGGCGGATCGCACGATCCTGCACGTCTTCCCGGTCGCGCCCACTCGAGGCGGTTATCAAACGATCAGCTTCAATCACTTAAATCATTCCCTTAAGGGCACGGCGAATCATGTCTTCACTGCTCAACGTTTTGTCTTTGATGGCCGACACCGCTTTGCTCGCTTCCTGAGGTTTATACCCCAGCGAGATCAAAGCGCTGACCGCATCACTCTCGGCACTGGCCACCGGTACTGGTGCATCCGGCTGGTTAGGCACCAACGCAAACATGCTCGGCACTAGCTCCCAGGCCTTAAAGCGATCCTTGAGTTCAACCAGTAACCGTTCGGCTGTTTTTTTGCCGACCCCCGGCACCTTGGTCAAGGCCGAGGTGTCCTGAGCCTGCACGCAACGCACCAGCTCATCAACTTCCAAACTGGACATCAAGGCCAGCGCGAGCTTGGGACCGACGCCATTCAGGCGGATCAGCTCACGAAAGAAGTCACGCTCACGCTTACCACTGAAACCATAGAGCAACTGCGCGTCTTCGCGAACCACCAAGTGCGTGTGCAGGGTCAGCGGCTCACCAATAGAAGGCAAACGATACAGCGTGGTCATGGGTACTTCGACCTCATAGCCCAAGCCGTTTACATCGAGAATCAAGTGCGGCGGCTGTTTTTCAGCCAGAGTGCCACGCAAGCGTCCAATCACGTTCAGATCCTTTTCTCTGGCCAGATCAATGGCTGACAAGTAGAACAACAGAGCCGCATCATTGCAGGTGCAGCCCTGTTAGCAAGTTTAATCAGGCTAAAAGGCCCTTTTCAGAGACGCAAACGCCCGCCACGGCGGCGCGCCGCCCCCAAACCATGAGGCAACAGGCTGGAACGGGTATGCGCATGGCACAAAGCAATCGCCAGCGCATCAGAAGCATCGATCTGTGGCTTGGTGGTGAGCTTGAGCAAGTGCATGACCATCATCATCACCTGCTCTTTATTCGCCCCGCCCGTCCCCGCTACGGCCTGCTTGATTTGTGTTGCAGAATATTCGGCAATCTCCAGGCTTTCTTCGGCGCCCGCGACAATTGCAGCCCCTCTGGCCTGGCCCAGCTTCAAGGCCGAGTCGGCATTGCGGGCCATAAAGACTTTTTCAATGCCCATGGTGACCGGGCCGTAGGTCTGAATAACCTCACGCACCCCGCGATAGACGATCTGCAAACGTTCATGCAGTTCGCCGCCGCCCGTACGAATACACCCCGAGGCCACGTACACACAGCCACGCCCAGTGTCTTGCACTACGCCATAGCCGGTGATTCGCGAACCCGGGTCAATACCAAGAATAAGAGTCATAACGCCTGCAGCTTATGAAGTGACGCCCACCGGCACATACCCGGACAGCTTAAAGGCAGAAGCCGGAGGTGCACAGCGCCGCGATCATCGCGGCGTTGCACCTCCGGCCTCTGTTAGACGGGTTCAGGTCAGGCGAGCTGTTCCAGCACCGCATCCGGGATTTCAGCGTTGGAGTAGACGTTTTGCACGTCATCCAGGTCTTCGAGCATGTCGATCAGCTTAAGCACTTTTTCGGCGCCTTCCAGATCCAGCTCGGCACTGGTGGTAGGCAGCATCACGATTTCTGCGTCAGCCGGGGCAAAACCCGCCGCTTCCAGGGCGTTGCGAACTGCATAAAAACCCGAAAACGAGGTGAAGACATCGATGGAGCCATCGCTGTTGGTCACCACGTCATCGGCATCGGCTTCCATCGCAGCTTCCATCAAGGCATCTTCATCAACGCCCGCCGCAAAGGAAATCTGCCCCTTGCGCTCGAACAGATAGGCCACCGAGCCATCCGTGCCCAGGTTGCCACCGCACTTGCTGAACGCATGACGCACCGCAGCCGCCGTACGGTTACGGTTGTCGGTCATGCATTCGACCATCACCGCCACGCCGCCCGGGCCGTAACCTTCGTAGCTCAGCTCGACCATATCGTCGGTTTCAGCCGCGCCAGCACCCCGCGCGATCGCCCGATCAATGATGTCGCGGCTCATGTTCGCGCCCAGCGCCTTGTCCAGCGCCAGTCGCAGACGCGGGTTCGTAGCAGGATCGCCACCGCCCTGACGGGCAGCAACGGTCAGTTCACGAATCCACTTGGTGAAAATCTTGCCTTTTTTGGCATCCTGACGCTCTTTGCGGTGCTTGATGTTCGCCCACTTAGAATGACCTGCCATAACCCACTCCGAATCCTTGATGAAACCTTGCCGGCCTCAGCACATGCCATGGCCCCGCAATAAAAATGCTCGACCCAATGACAAAGGCGCATCCGAAGATGCGCCTTTGAAGGTCAGACTTACTCCGCCTTAGGCTGTTCGCGCAAACGAATGTGCAGCTCGCGCAACGCTTTGGCATCTACCAGACCTGGCGCCTGAGTCATGACACAGGCAGCGCTCTGGGTTTTCGGGAAGGCAATCACTTCACGAATCGACTGAGCACCAGTCATCAGCATCACCAGACGGTCAAGACCGAATGCCAAGCCACCGTGCGGCGGTGCGCCGTACTTCAGAGCGTCGAGCAGGAAGCCGAACTTCTCTTCTTGCTCTGCTTCATCAATGCCCAACAGGCGGAACACCGCTTGCTGCATTTCTTTACGATGGATACGGATCGAACCGCCACCCAGCTCAGTGCCGTTCAACACCATGTCGTATGCGCGGGACAGAGCGGTAGCCGGGTTGGCTTCCAGCTCTTCTGGCGAGCATTTTGGCGCGGTAAACGGGTGGTGCAAGGCGCTGAAGCTGCCGTCGTCGTTCTCTTCGAACATCGGGAAGTCGACAACCCACATTGGCGCCCACTCGCAGGTCAGCAGGTTCAGGTCGTTACCGACCTTGATCCGCAGTGCGCCCAGTGCTTCGCTGACGATCTTGGCCTTGTCGGCGCCGAAGAACACGATGTCGCCATCGACTGCGCCAACGCGATCCAGGATCACATTGAGGTTGGCTTCAGGGATGTTTTTAACGATCGGCGATTGCAGGCCTTCAACACCTTTAGCGCGCTCGTTGACCTTGATGTACGCCAGGCCTTTGGCACCGTAGATGCCAACGAACTTGGTGTAGTCATCGATCTGCTTGCGCGGCATGCTCGCAGCACCCGGCACACGCAGGGCGGCAATACGGCATTTAGGGTCGTTGGCCGGGCCGCTGAACACCTTGAAGTCCACTTCTTTGAGCTGGTCGGCAACGTCAACCAGTTCCAGCGGGTTACGCAGGTCTGGCTTGTCGGAACCGTAGCGACGCATGGCTTCTTCGAAGGTCATGTGCGGGAATTCACCGAACTCCAGATCCAGCACTTCCTTGAACAGGTTGCGGATCATGCCTTCGGTCAGGCCCATGATGTCTTTTTCGTCGAGGAAGCTGGTCTCGATGTCGATCTGAGTGAACTCAGGCTGACGGTCGGCACGCAGGTCTTCGTCACGGAAGCACTTGGCGATCTGATAGTAACGGTCGAAACCGGCCACCATCAGCAGCTGTTTGAACAGTTGCGGCGACTGCGGCAAGGCGAAGAAAGAACCGGCGTGGGTACGGCTTGGCACCAGGTAGTCACGCGCACCTTCAGGGGTGGCACGGGTCAGGATTGGTGTTTCAACGTCCAGGAAGCCGTTTTCGTCCAGGTAGCGACGAATGCTGGTGGTCATGCGCGAACGCAGACGCAGCTTGTCGAGCATCTCTGGGCGACGCAGGTCGATAAAGCGATAACGCAGGCGGGTTTCCTCGCCAACGTCAGAGAATTCGTTCAATGGGAACGGCGGAGTCTCAGCTTCATTCAGGACTTCCAGCTCGTAACCCAGCACTTCGATCATGCCCGAGGCCATGTTGGCGTTCACAGCACCGGCCGGACGCAGGCGAACCTTGCCGGTCACCTTGACAACGTACTCGCTGCGCACGCGGTCGGCAGCAGCGAAGGTCTCAGCACGATCCGGATCGAACACAACCTGCGCCAGACCATCACGATCACGGATATCGAGGAAAATCACCCCACCGTGGTCACGGCGACGATGAACCCATCCGCAAAGGGTAATTTCCTGGCCTTCCAGGCTTTCGTTCAATTGGCCGCAATAATGGCTGCGCATCATGGTAGTGGTTTCACTTCTCGTAATTCGTCATTCGGTGGAGGTCTTGCGCACCGTCGGTGCTGGTGTGACTGCAAGATCCCGCTTGTGTTCAGAGGGCTTTCGCTCAACCTCAGTCGGACTTGTCGCCGCCTGCCAGATTCTTTTTCGCGCCCGTCTTGAAGTCTGTTTCATACCAGCCTGTTCCGCTTAGGCGAAAGCCAGGCATGGACAGCAGTTTCTTCAGCTCAGGCGCCTGGCAGGCAGGACAATCAACCAGTGGCGAGTCACTGATCTTTTGGATGGCTTCCAGCTGATGACCACAGGAAGCACATTGGTAATCGTACATGGGCATTGGCGTGTCTCGACAATCCGTTAGCGGCAACCCGTCAGGGGCCACACAGCAAAGCGCGAGATTATATCTGGTAAATCGAGCCAATGCAGCCGCATGAGCAGCCTTAACACCTCAAAGAAAGCCTGAATATAGAAAGATTGCAAGCCACTGAACACTTAATGACGCCCAACACCGCACATCACCCTACCCATATCTGTTCTGGCAGCACTCCCCGGGCAGAGCGACCACCCTTCATCAGGTGCATCACACAAACCACTCGAATCAGGCCGCTGAAATTCTTCACGCCACCGTGACGCAAATGAATCTCTCTATCGATATACGACAGCAATGCATTGATTGAGCAATGGTTACACTGAGAAATATCTGACAGCACTTCCCAGTAAATCTCTTCTAGTCGCAAGCAGGTCGCAAAACCATTTAACCTGACAGACTTCGACAGTGGCTGAGCCGAGCCCATACCAAAGTCCAGAATCACCGGATCAATTCTAGCTCTCTGCAATAAGCGCCCACCACCACCTGCTTGCCGTATTAAACGCCCCATATATAAAAGCCTCCATCACAACGCCTAAGAAATAATTAATAGCGATTCAACATGAACACACCCTCATAAAACATTATGCAAAACTTCTTATCCAGCAGACTTAACCCGCATCTCTGTAGGAGCACTCTCGGCAACCATCCTGAATCCGCCCCCACCCTTCCTGCACGCCCCTGAAATCAAGCCCCTGCACTGCAGCCCTCGGTCGTACGGACACAGCCAGGACCCTTGAAATCCTGTATACCCACACATTCAGATACCTTGCCTTGAGGACAATAAAGGACTGCACAACAATGATTCATACCCACTAGCACTTCCATTCAACGATATTTAAATAGTACAACCAGACACCCATACACAATCCTTTATAGGAACTTGCCCCACCCCTTAACAACAATCCATTAACAACGCACACCCTTATTACAGATAACCTACATGTCATAAGCCACGTTCAATACTTTATCGACCCACAAAAAAATCGACCAACGGTCATTGGCTCTCGGACATTTGCCTCCAATTTTAAGTTTGACCCATTCCAACACGACACAAAGAAGTGGACTACAGCGCTCTAGAACAAGGCCTTCGCCATTAGTACGCATTTTCCGGGCCTTCTCGTGCAAACACTGCGCTCGACCTCTCAATACGCTTAATTTGAGAAGGCCCAAGCTTTGCTGTTAAATAGGCAGCGTGTCGCCTTCGCCAAGCCTCTGGCGACGGTGCATAGGCTGATATCACGTGCGTGTCCAGCGCCTCCATTTTTTTCAGAAGCGAACCGCGCGCTATCAGCTCTTCCTTGCGATCCGTCTTAACGTGAGTTAATTGAAATGTTGAAAATCGTTCACCTACTAACGGGCGCAGCTGCTTTGCTGCTGTCCTTCATTCCCAGCCTGCAATCCGATGCTGTCCCTTACCTCCAACACGCTGATGCTCTTTACCTGGCTTTTCTTGGCCTGCTTAACCTGGCACTGGCGCCAGTCATTCCATACTGGAATAAAGGCCCACGCCATCAACTGCAAAACCTGGTCAGCGCCTTGCTGGTGCTCTCTGTTGTCCTGCAAACCCTCACCCTGTTCGGCCTGCTGCTGCCGATCGGCGACCAACCAGCGATCTTGATCAGCCTGGTACCTGCTGTGATTGCTGTAGCCCTGCACTTGATCGTGAGCTTCTACAAATCGTCACCTTCGTCCACTGCACAAACCTACGACATGACCAACCGCGATACAGGCACTGTAAAGTGGTTCAACACCTCCAAGGGTTTCGGTTTTATTTCCCGAGATTCCGGCGATGACATTTTTGTCCACTTCCGCGCCATCCGTGGCGAAGGCCACCGTGTATTGGTGGAAGGGCAACGTGTTGAGTTCTCGGTGATGAACCGTGACAAAGGCCTGCAAGCTGAAGATGTGATCGCAGCATTACCGCGCCGCTGATTTCAGCCTGAAAAAAAACCGCGAGCAGCCTGGCTGTTTCGCGGTTTTTTTATGCCTGCTGAACACTCAGTAGTGCGGTGGTGGCGCCTCGTCCTCAAACGCCTCGAATTGCCCGCCCATTTCTTCCTGGCGTTTGAGCAAGGCCGCTATCTGCAGTTGCAGTCGATCAACCGCGTTTTGCTGCGACACCAGCACATCATTCAATGCCTGAATGGTGTCGTCCTGAAATGCCAGGCGGCTCTCCAGATCCATCACTCGCTCTTCAAGGCTCACTGCTTACCCTCCACAAACGTGAAATCAGCGTCCAGGACCGCTTTAAGCTTGTCCCGGATCACTTGCACATCAGCCTCACTGTAAGGTTTGGCAGGGTGCTTGCCCCATACCGGGCCTGGCCAAGCCGCATCCGACGCGTACCGGGCAATCACATGCATGTGTAACTGGCTGACCACGTTACCCAATGTGGCCACGTTCATTTTGTCAGCCGTGAAAAGCTCTTTAAGCACGCCAGCCAGCGCAGTGGTTTCAGCCCACATCAATGGCTGATCAACGTCATCCAATTGAAACAGCTCACTGATACCCTCGCGGCGCGGCACCAAAATGAACCAGGGGTAATTCGAGTCATTGGAAAGCAACAAGCGGCACAAAGGGAAATCCCCAATCAGCCAGGTATCCTCTTGAAGGCGTGTATCCAAAATGAACACGGGGTGCTCTCCTGTTTAACAAATAAATTAAGCTCCACTCAAGGCCGGGCCAGACCCGCCTGCCCTGCGAGCGTCAGATGTGCAGGATACCCTTGATTGCCTTCAGCATCACACCGCCCTCGTCCCGGTACGCAAGCCGATGGCCGACGGGCACTGTCCCTGACCCAAGCATTCTCCAGACTCTCACGCACCAAAACGGCACAGACCGAGTGGTTTTAGTGCACCTAAACGTCACCTGCTACCCACACCGGGGTGAAGCGGTAACATTTTGCACATCTTTGGGGCTGCAACGCCGCCTCCGGGTGCATGCAACGCGCCCTTCAAAGCAGGCCAGCGCTAACCTCAACCTCGCTAAACCGGGCCTGTCAGCCCGCCAAATGCCAGATAATTTTTTTTCATGCTCAAAACCTGACTTGAGCATGCTTGTTGCATATACACGGTACAGGTCGACAGGGGCGCGGCAGGGGAGCTGCGACCCGACGATAAATAACAAAAAGTTGAGCCGTCAAAAAGGGGAGCTTGAATAAGGGGCCAGCAGACTATTTGGCTGTCCCGTTCAGAAAAACAGCTTGAGCAACCTGCGAGGCACGACACATAGCTGCCAAAGAGCGACATGTAGAGTGTATTTCGTGACTTAGCTGTAAAGAAGCTGAAAGCTTTTGAAGGCAACTATAGCCAATAGGGTCGGCGTGATATAAGTTTGCGCCGACACAAAAAGAAAGAGCCGCCCAGATAATAATTCAGGTGGGACGGCAGTACTCTTCCTAAAACCAAAGGAGCAAATCACGATGCGCGTGATGAAGTGGAGCATGATCGCCCTGGCTGTTTCAGCCGGAACTACACAGTTCGCAATGGCTTCGTCCCAGGACGATTCCAAAGGTTTTATTGAAGACAGCACGCTGACTTCCAAAACTCGCATGTTGTACATGAACCGTGACTTCAAAAATGGCGCTGGCAACATTGCCAAACCAGGTGGCGGCTACAAAAGCGGTTACCGTGAAGATTGGGGTCTGAGCGAACTGCTCAACTACTCTTCGGGCTTCACCCAAGGCACCATCGGTGTCGGTGTTGATGCATTCGCCATGGGCACCCTGCGTCTGGACGGCGGTGCTGGTCGTCAAGGCAACGGCCTGTTCGCTTCCAAGAGCGACGGTTCGCCAGAAGACACTCAATCCAAGGCCGGCGGCGCTATCAAATTCCGCCTGTCCGACACCGTCCTGAAGTACGGCAACCAGTTCGTTGCAAGCCCGGTTTTCTCTACCGATGACAGCCGTTTGCTGCCTGAAGTGGCGACCGGTACTTTGATTACTTCCCACGAAATCAAAGGCCTGGAACTGAGCGCAGGTCGCTTCACCGCCATCAGCTCGCAGACCGGCATGTACCATGACAGCCTGCACCTACCAGCGGCCAACATCGCTGGCGCGACCTATCAGTTCACCGACAACTTCGTCGGCGGCCTGGCAGCGTCGGACGTTGATGACTACTTCAAGAAGCAGTACATCAACCTGAACTACACCTTCCCGATCGATGATTCTCAAGCCCTGAACTTCGACTTCAACGGCTACAGAACCTCGAGCCAAGGCCAGGAACTGGCAGGCAACGTTGACAACAAAATCTGGAGCTTGGCAGCGGCCTACAGCATCGGCGCTCACAAGTTCACCCTGGCTCACCAGCGCTCTACCGGTGACAGCGGTTACTACTACGGCGTAGACGGCGGCGGCACCATTTTCCTCGCCAACTCCGTGCAATACTCCGACTTTAACGGCAGAGACGAGCGTTCATGGCAGGCTCGCTACGACCTGAACATGGCCACCTATGGCGTGCCAGGCCTGAGCTTCATGGCTCGCTACGTTAAAGGCGACAACATCAACACCGACACGGGCGAAGGTAAAGAACACGAGTTCAACTTCGAGAGCAAATACGTGATGCAAGAAGGCCCGGCCAAAGACCTGTCCTTCCGCCTGCGTAGCGCTGTTTACCGCAACAACGGTAACTACCACGCAGACAGCGGCAACACTGACAACAACGACGTTCGTATCATCGTTGAATACCCACTGAACATCTTGTAATAACCGCCTTCGGGCAGTCATTACCCGCATTGTTCAGTAAAACCCCGCACCTGTTCAGGTGCGGGTTTTTTTATTGCCTGAGGGTTAAGCTTATATATAGGAAGCTAACTAACAAGCATAAATGCAAGCAATTATCACTCACTTAAAGCTGACTTCCGAGTCCACCATCAGATATGTCTTACTCCCCCCAGAAACAATTAAAGGGACCGAAGTCCCCTTAATTATTTTTGTGCCTATTAAATAGCTGACTATCGAATTAACAATTAGCCCGCAGACACTTCCTGCACAACGCGAACGACACGTTGCGGAAACGGAATATCAACACCCTGCGCTTTTAAACGGTCGCGGGCATGTTCGTTAAACATGAACAAGACATCCCAGTAGTTGGGCGTATCGACCCATACACGCAGCGACATGGTGATTGCACTGTCGCCCAAAGCGGTCACAACCACGGCTGGCGCAGGCTCTTTCAGCACCCTAGGGTCATCAGCCAGGGCCAGCAAGACCTCACGCACCTTCTGCAAATCTGCCTCGTAATCGACACCCACATCAAACACCACCTTGCGTGTCGGCTGGCGGTTGTAGTTGGTGATGATGCCGTTGGACAGGTTACCGTTGGGCACGATAACGGTTTTGTTGTCACTGGTGCGCAGCACTGTGTGGAAGATTTGAATGCTGTCGACGGTCCCGCTCACGCTTTGCGCTTCGATCCAGTCACCGATCTTGAACGGGCGGAACAGCAATATCAGAACCCCGCCTGCAAAGTTGGCGAGACTGCCTTGCAGCGCCAGGCCAATGGCCAGGCCGGCGGCACCGATAGCGGCTACAAATGAGGTTGTCTGGATACCAATCATCGAGGCAACGCTGACGACCAGCAGCACCTTGAGAATGATGTTGACCAGGCTGCTGATAAAGCCTTGCAGCGCCAGGTCAGCCTTGCGCAACGCCAGCAACTGCCCCAGCTTGGCGGTCAAGCGGTTAATCAACCACCAACCTATCGCCAGGGTGACCAGCGCCAGCAGCACACGGCTGCCGTATTCCATGATCATTGGAATCCAGGCCTGCGAGGTCTTGATCAAGTGATCAAATTCAGCGTTCAGATCCATTTATCTCTCCTAATACCGATTTCCGGTGACGTTATTCAGGTTCTGTACCCAATGTTTCCATGTTCAGTGATGCCACAGGCCGGTGCCGCACCTGCGCGTCACTTGAAGACATGTCGTACAGACCCAAACGATTGAACGCTCACGCTCAATCGTTTAAGCCGCGCCCAGGAAAATCGGACGTCGATGATCGCCACAGGTTCCCTGGCAGTGATCAGTCGCGGAAGTTATTGAACTGCAGCGGCATGTCAAACGTCTTCGCACGCAGGGCAGCAATGGCTTCTTGCAGGTCATCACGCTTCTTGCCGGTGATACGAACCTGCTCGCCCTGAATGGCTGCCTGCACCTTCAACTTGGCGTCTTTGACGTGAGCAACGATCTTTTTCGCCAGCTCTTTATCAATGCCTTCCTTGAGCACCGCTTCTTGCTTCATCAGCTTGCCCGATGCGTAGGCATCCTTGACTTCAAGGCACTGCACGTCGATTTTGCGCTTGACCAATGCCAGCTTGAGGATCTCAATCATGGCTTCGAGCTGAAAATCCGCCTCAGCGGTCAGACTCACCGTAAGGTCTTTTTCTTTGAACTCAAAGCTGCCTTTGCCTTTGAGGTCATAACGACGGTCCAGCTCCTTGACGGCGTTCTCGACTGCGTTGGTGACTTCGTGTTTGTCCAGTTCGGATACCACGTCGAACGACGGCATGTAATTTCTCCACTCTAAAGGGCGCGCGCAACACAGATGGAGCGCGCCTGACCTGACAGTTAAAATGCGCGGGCATTATAGCGGTTCTTCCACGTCATTCACTTGCGAGCACACATGCCATCTTTTAACTGCGGATCAGCCCCTACTCGCTGGCACATTCTGGGTGCTGGCAGCATGGGCACACTGTGGGCCGCCCGTCTGGCGAGAGCGGGTTTGCCGGTTACGTTGATCTTGCGCAACGCAGCGCGCCTGCACGCCTACGAAGCCGCCCACGGTTTAACTCTAGTTGAAGGCGAGCAAACCCACCTGCTGCCCGTCACCGCTCAGTTACCTGAGGCAGACGAGCCGATTGAGCGTTTGCTGCTCACCTGCAAGGCGTATGACGCCGAACACGCCATCGCACAGATTGCCCACCGGCTTAAACCCAGTGCCGATGTGGTGTTGTTGCAAAATGGCCTGGGCAGCCAACAAGCGGTGGCAGCCAGCGTGCCCCAGGTACGCTGCATTTTTGCCTCCAGCACGGAAGGCGCATTTCGCGAGAACGACTGGCGCGTGGTGTTTGCCGGAGCAGGCCACACCTGGCTGGGCGATAACAGCCAGGGCGACGCACCGCACTGGCTCGAAGACCTGCAACGCAGCCACATCGCCCACGAATGGAGCCCGACTATTCTCAGCCGCTTGTGGCGAAAGCTGGCGCTCAACTGTGCGATCAATCCGCTGACGGTGCTGTACAACTGCCGAAATGGCGGCTTGCAGGCGCACCGCGCCGAGGTCGACACCCTGTGTGACGAGTTGGCTGCCTTGCTTAAGCGCTGCGACCAGGCCGAGGCGGCAGACAATTTGAATACCGAGGTGCATCGAGTGATCCAGGCCACGGCCAACAACTATTCGTCAATGCACCAGGATGTCGCCCAAGGCCGGCGCACCGAAGTCAGCTACTTGCTGGGTTACGCCTGCGAAGCGGCACACCAGCGACAGTTCGCCGCGCCGCATTTAAACGCCCTGCATCAGCGACTGATCGACCACCTGAAGCAGCGCGGATTGCCCTGCAACTGAGGCCCGCGCTACCCTGCGACTTCGTTCTTCTTTATGCGGTTAATGCGATGCCCTTGCGCCAGCGCCTCGAAAACCTTCCGGTCGGCCAGAAGTTGCTGGCCGCCCTCCTCGTCCTGCTGGCGACCGTACTGGTGGTGGCCAACTTGACCTTCATCACCGCCGCGTACTGGATTTCACACGAAAGCACCGCCCCGCAGGCCTTGCAAACCCTGGGGCGGCTGGCGTCCAACCCCAATCTGATCCTTGAATCTCTGGACTCTGCGCAACAGGCTGATGCGCTGCTCGATGAAATAGGCAGCTACGCGCCCCTGCGCGCTGCGGCCATTTACGACAGCTCAGGGCATTTGCTGGCACAACTTCAACATGGCGAGCACCTGCCACTGCCCGAGCACTACCGCCAGCTTGAAGCCTGGAGCCTGACCGAGCTGCGCAGCCATTTGATTACGCGCTTGCACCACGGCGATAAACCCGCAGGGCACTTGTTGCTGATCGCCAGCAGCGAATTACCCGCCGCGTTTTACACCGGCACACTCACCGCGAGCCTGGGGATTTTGATCTTCAGCATTTTGCTGTGGCTGGTAGTTTCACGGCAAATCAAGCGGCTGATCACCCACCCCATCCATCGCCTTGAAGAGCTCTCGCGCCAGGTCACCCGCGAAGAAAACTACGCCTTGCGCGCAGCACCGGGCAATCACGATGAAATCGGCAGCCTGGCGGAAGCATTCAACACCATGCTGTCGCGTATCGAAGCGCGCGAACAAGAGCTAAAACGCGCCCGCGACGAGGCACAGGCGGCTTACGACCAGGCCCAGACCCTGGCCGAAGAAACACGCCACACCAACCGCAAGCTGGAGCTTGAGGTACAGGTTCGGAGCAAAATCGAGAAAAAACTGACGGGGTTCCAAAACTACCTCAACAACATCATCGACTCGATGCCCTCCGCCCTGATTGCGCTGGACGACCAGCTCTACGTCACCCAGTGGAACCAGGAAGCCAGCGCCCTGTCCGGTACAAAACTGGATGAGGCCATGAACCAGCCGATCTACCTCGTCTTCGAACCACTCAAACCTTTTTTGCCGCAGCTTAAAGACACCATCGAAACCCATCGCGTGGCCAAGATCGAACGGGTGACCTGGACCCAGAACGACGAAGTGCGCCACTATGCCCTGACTTTTTACCCGCTGACCGGCAGCAGCGGGCGCGGTGTGGTGATCCGGATCGACGACATTACCCAGCGCCTGTCACTGGAAGACATGATGGTGCAGTCGGAGAAAATGCTATCGGTGGGCGGACTTGCGGCCGGCATGGCCCACGAAATCAACAACCCCCTGGGGGCGATTCTGCACAACGTGCAAAACATTCGCCGGCGCCTGTCCAGTGACCTGCCGAAAAACCTGGAAGTTGCCGAACAGACCGGCATTACCCTGGATGCAATCAGTCACTACTTGCAGGCCCGCGAAGTACCGCAGTTGCTCGACGGCATACTGCAGGCAGGCGCCCGCGCAGCGAAAATCGTCACCCACATGCTCAGCTTCAGCCGCCGCAGCAACCGACAAATGAGCCCGTGCGATTTATCGGCGTTGATTGATCAGGCCATAGACATTGCCAGCAATGACTTTGACCTGGCCCTGGGTTTTGACTTCAGGGGCCACGACATTGTTCGCCAGTTCGACCCCGAGCTCGGCCCCGTGCCCGGCATTCCCAACGAACTGGAGCAAGTGCTGCTCAACCTGCTGAAAAACGCAGCCCAGGCCATTCATCAGCGCCCCGCCAACACCGAACCCGGGCGCATCATTTTGCGCACCAAACTCAATCCGCCCTGGGCGGAGATTCAAGTGGAAGACAACGGCATCGGCATGCCCGAACAGGTACGTAAACGTATCTTCGAGCCGTTTTTCACCACTAAAGAGGTCGGCCAAGGCACCGGGCTTGGCCTGTCCGTTTCGTATTTTATTGTCACCAACAACCATAAAGGGCAGATGGAAGTGCACTCCACATTAGGCCAGGGCACCTGTTTTACCCTGCGCCTGCCACTGGCGGGCAACCTGCTGCCTTCTCACGAATCAACCACCGTGGAACTGTAAACATGGGTTTTCGCTTGTCAAAGATCTACACCCGCACCGGCGACAAAGGCGAAACAGGCCTTGGCGACGGCCGACGCGTGCCCAAGGATCACCCGCGGGTAGAAGCCATCGGCGAAGTCGACACGCTCAACAGTCAGTTGGGCCTGCTGCTGGCCGGGCTCAGCGCCCATAGCGTCGAGTGTTCGGGGCTAAATGAGGTGATAGAAGTGCTTGAACCTTGTCAGCATCGACTGTTCGACCTGGGTGGCGAACTGGCCATGCCGGTGTATCAGGCGCTCAACAGCGCTGAAGTCGAGCGTTTAGAGGCGGCGATTGACCGCTGGAATGAAGAGTTGGGCCCGCTGGAAAACTTCATTTTGCCCGGCGGCTCCACCTTGATCGCTCAAGCCCACATCTGCCGCAGCCTGGCCCGCAGCGCCGAACGCCGCTGCCAGCAACTCAATGCACTGGAGCCATTGGCGGGGATGGGTCTGGCGTACATCAACCGGCTGTCAGACCTGCTGTTCGTGGCCGCGCGTTTGATTGCCAAACGCCAAGGGATAGCCGAGATCTTGTGGCAGGCGGCGGCCAAGCCCGCCTGAGGCACGCACGCCTTCATTGTGTAGCCGCTGCCGAGGCACGAAGGCTGCGATCTTTTTACGGCTGCTTCGCACCCGGACGTAGCCTCGCAAAGCTCGTCAACTGCTACAGAGATCACGTGCCCCGCACGATCTTTTGATCTTCAACGTCGCACAGAAGTTAATCCTGCGGCCAGAACGCGCGGATTCCGGCAACGCCTTGTGCGCCGATGCTCCATGCCTGCTGGCGATCGTCCGGCCCCAACCCGCCCAGCAAAAACACCGGCTTGTTGAAGTTGGCGATCAACGCCTGCGCCTGCTCCCAGCCCAAAGGCTGCGTATCCGGGTGGGTCTGGGTCGGTAATACCGGCGACAAGGTCACAAAGTCCACGTCCATCTGCTCAGCCAACGCCAGTTCTTCTGCGTTATGGCAGGAAGCCGCCAACCAGCGCTCTTTGGCCAACGGCCGGCCTTTGGCGGCGTATTTGCGCAATTGCGCCGCGGTTAAATGCCAACCCGCCGAAGGAAAATCACCCAGCCATTCCAGCGGACCTTTGAGCATCAGTTGCGCCTTGCCCGCACACAACCCGGCCGCATCCACCGCCAAATCGCGGTACTTGGGATCGTAACCATTGGGCGCACGCAATGAAACCAGCTTGATACCGCCTGCAATGGCCTTCTGCAAACCGCGCAACAACTCCGGCGTTTCCAGCCCGTCCGGGGTAATCAGGTATTGATCCGGCAAACGCGCAGCCGCCACTATCGGCTGATTCGCTGCCGGGAACTCATAACTGGCCAAGTCTCGCGCCGAAGCCCACGCCAATGGCTGACCTTCTGCGCCATGAGGCTCGCCCGTGAATTGCGAAACTTCCCACACATCAAGCAGGACCTGCTTGTCCGGGTAATCATGCTGAACCTTGATCAACGGTCGCGCAGCGCTCACCGTAATCCCCAGTTCTTCTTGCAGCTCACGATTCAACGCAGCCTCGACCGACTCCCCTGCCTCGACCTTGCCGCCAGGGAACTCCCAGAGCCCGCCTTGATGCTGAGTATCAGCGCGACGGGCAATCAGTACCTTGCCGCCTTCGCCACGGATAACGGCCGCAGCCACATGAATTCGTTTCACCCTTGTACTTCCTCTAATCCGGCCTGTTGCCAGGCTTTAAACGCCAAGCCTTGGTATCTGCTCCCTCCAATGATCGACGCGAGCATGGCCTGCATGCTCGCGCAGAACAGTGATCAGGTACGGTATTCAGCGTTGATTTTCACGTACTCGTGGGACAAGTCTGTGGTCCAGATGGTTTCGCTGGCGGTGCCGCGACCCAATTCGATGCGAATGGTGATTTCTTCACGGGCCATCACCGCCGAACCTTGCTCTTCGGTGTAAGTGGCTGCGCGTGCGCCGCCGCTGGCAATGCACACTTCGCCGAGGAACACGTCGATTTTGCTCACGTCCAGGTCCGGCACACCGGCACGCCCAACGGCCGCCAAAATACGGCCCCAGTTCGGGTCAGAGGCAAACAGAGCAGTCTTGATCAACGGCGAGTGAGCCACGGTGTAACCGACGTCCAGGCACTCCTGGTGGTTACCGCCGCCATTCACTTCAACGGTGACGAACTTGGTCGCACCTTCGCCGTCACGCACGATGGCCTGGGCCACGTCCATGCACACTTCAAACACCGCCTGCTTCAAGGCCGCGAACAGCGGGCCGCTGGCTTCGGTGATTTCTGGCAGGTTGGCTTTGCCGGTAGCAATCAGCATGCAGCAATCGTTGGTCGAGGTGTCGCCATCGATGGTGATGCGGTTGAACGACTTGTTGGCACCGTCAAGCAACAGGTTTTGCAGGACATCACGGGACACTTTGGCGTCAGTCGCGATGTAACCCAGCATGGTGGCCATGTTCGGCCGAATCATGCCCGCACCTTTGCTGATGCCGGTGACGGTGATGGTCACGCCTTCATGCTCAAACTGACGGCTCGCCCCTTTAGGCAAGGTGTCTGTGGTCATGATGCCGGTGGCTGCTTCGGCCCAATGGTTTTCCGACAGGTCGTCCAGCGCGGCTTGCAAAGCGCCTTCGATTTTCTCAACCGGCAGCGGCTCGCCGATCACACCGGTGGAATACGGCAGCACTGCGCTGGCATCTACACCCGTCAGTTCAGCCAGCTTGGCGCAGGTGCGTGTGGCCGCGATCAGGCCCGGCTCGCCGGTACCGGCGTTGGCATTGCCGGTATTGGTCAGCAGGTAGCGCACAGGCCCCTGAACACGTTGCTTGGCCAAAATCACCGGCGCGGCGCAAAAAGCATTCAAGGTGAACACGCCTGCGACGTTCGAGCCTTCAGCGCAGCGCATGACCACGACATCCTTACGCCCAGGACGCTTGATACCGGCGCTAGAAATACCCAGCTCAAAACCGGCCACCGGGTGCAAAACAGGCAAAGGACCAAGACCAACAGCCATGACGCGCTCCTACATAGAAATGACAGTTCCGCCAATGGGCGGGAATTCAATGGTAAAACGCCGCGACGGCTAAAGCCGGTCGCGGCGCAGGTGTTTCAGCAAATGAAGCGGGCTTTAGTTGATTTGCCCGTGACAGTGCTTGTATTTCTTGCCCGAACCGCAGTAGCACAGCTCGTTGCGGCCCAGCTTCTGGTCATTGCGCACCGGCTCGGACGACGTCTCGACATCAGCGATGTCTGCACCTTCAAGCACTTGGGCCATGGCATCAGGCTGATCAAGGCCTGGCGCTTCGGCGTGCTGGAACTGCATGCGCGAAGCCAGCTCTTCAGCTTCTTGACGCAGACGGGCTTCTTCTTCAACCGGGTCTTCGCGACGAACCTGTACGTGGGACAGTACACGGATCGAATCACGCTTGATCGAATCAAGCAGCTCGGAGAACAGGTTGTACGACTCGCGCTTGTACTCTTGCTTCGGGTTCTTCTGCGCATAGCCGCGCAAGTGGATACCGTGACGCAAGTGGTCCATGGTCGACAGGTGGTCTTTCCACAGGTCGTCCAGAACACGCAGCACAATTTGCTTCTCGAACGTGCGCAGGGCTTGCGCGCTGGCCTGTTCTTCTTTCTCGTTGTACGACGCCAGCAGCTCGTTCAGCAGCTTCTCACGCAGGGTTTCTTCGTACAGGTGATCGTCTTCGTCGAGCCATTGCTGGATCGGCAGTTTCACGCCGAAGCCGCTTTCGATGGCTGCTTCCAGACCGGCAATGTCCCACTGCTCAGGCAACGATTGCGGCGGGATGTGCGCGCTGACGGTGCTGTCGAGAACGTCCTTGCGGAAGTCAGCAATGGTTTCGCCGATGTTTTCAGCCGCCAGCAACGTGTTACGCATGTGATAAATCACTTTACGCTGTTCGTTGTTAACGTCATCGAACTCCAGCAATTGCTTACGGATGTCGAAGTTGCGACCTTCAACCTTGCGCTGAGCCTTTTCGATCGCGTTGGTCACCATGCGGTGCTCAATCGCTTCGCCAGACTGCATGCCCAGGGCCTTCATGAAGTTCTTCACTCGATCAGAAGCGAAGATACGCATCAGGCTGTCTTCCAGCGACAGGTAGAAGCGGCTGGAACCGGTATCACCCTGACGACCGGCACGACCACGCAACTGGTTGTCGATACGGCGCGATTCATGGCGCTCGGAAGCGATGACATGCAGACCACCCGACTCCAGCACTTGCTGGTGACGTTTTTGCCAATCGGCTTTGATCTGGGCAATTTGCTCTGGCGTCGGGTTTTCGAGCGAAGCCACTTCGACTTCCCAGTTACCGCCCAACAGGATGTCGGTACCACGACCGGCCATGTTGGTGGCGATGGTCAGTGCGCCCGGACGACCGGCCTGGGCAATGATTTCAGCTTCTTTTTCGTGGAACTTGGCGTTCAGTACCTTGTGCTCGATGCCTTCCTGCTTCAGCAGGTTGGACATGTGCTCAGAGGTTTCGATGGTGGCAGTACCGACCAGTACCGGGCGGCCTTTTTCCATGCAGTCCTTGATGTCGGCCACGATGGCGGCGTACTTCTCGTCTGCGGTCAGGAACACCAGGTCGTTGTAGTCTTTACGCGCCAGCGGCTTGTTCGGCGGGATAACCATCACCGACAGACCGTAGATCTGGTGGAATTCGAACGCTTCGGTGTCTGCCGTACCGGTCATGCCGGACAGCTTGTTGTACAGACGGAAGTAGTTCTGGAAGGTGGTCGATGCCAGGGTCTGGCTCTCTGCCTGAATGTTCAAGCCTTCCTTCGCTTCAATCGCCTGGTGCAGGCCTTCGGACAGACGACGACCCGGCATGGTACGGCCGGTGTGTTCGTCGACCAACAATACCTGACCGTCTTCAACGATGTATTCGATGTTGCGATGGAACAGCTTGTGAGCGCGCAGAGCAGCGTACACGTGGGTCAACAGGCCCAGGTTGTGCGCCGAGTACAGGCTTTCGCCTTCGGCCAGCAGACCGATCTGGGTCAGCATGTCTTCTACAAACTGGTGACCGGATTCGTTCAGCTCGACCTGACGGGTCTTCTCATCGATGGTGTAGTGGCCAGGCTTGGTGACTTCGCCTTCCACTTCTTCGATGTGTTGTTCAAGACGCGGGATCAGCTTGTTGATTTCGGTGTACAGCTTGGAGCTGTCTTCGGCCTGACCCGAGATGATCAGCGGCGTACGCGCTTCGTCGATCAGGATGGAGTCGACTTCGTCGATTACAGCGAAATTAAGCTCGCGCTGGAATTTTTCTTCCATGCTGAAAGCCATGTTGTCGCGCAGGTAATCGAAGCCAAACTCGTTGTTGGTCCCGTAGGTGATGTCGGCGGCGTAGGCTTCACGCTTTTCCTGTGGTGGCTGGAAAGGCGTAACAACACCGACCGAAAGCCCCAGGAACTCATAGAGCGGGCGCATCCAGTTGGCATCTCGACGTGCCAGGTAGTCGTTCACAGTGACCACATGCACGCCCTTGCCGGACAATGCATTGAGGTAAACGCCCAGGGTTGCTACCAGGGTTTTACCTTCACCGGTACGCATTTCTGCGATCTTGCCTTCGTGCAAGGTCATGCCACCGATCAGCTGTACGTCAAAGTGACGCATGCCCATGATGCGCTTACCGGCTTCACGGCAGACCGCGAACGCTTCAGGCAACAATTGATCGAGGGTCTCACCTTTAGCTATGCGGGCCTTGAACTCTTCGGTCTTGGCGCGCAATTGCTCATCACTCAGAGCAACCATTTGCTCTTCGAAGGCATTAACGACCTGTACCGTCTTGAGCATGCGTTTAACTTCGCGCTCGTTCTTGCTTCCAAAAAGTTTCTTTAACAAAGGCGCAAACATATCGGCAGGATCTTCCACACATAGGGATGGAGGGCGGCCCCGAGAGTCGCCCGAGCAGCCCTGATGGCCGCATGCGAGCGAGCATTCTACCCGGAAACGGCGGTGAGGAAAGTGGCGTTATTCCACGATACTGGTACAGCGTTGTGACGGGGCCTGACTAAAATAAGCCCTTTTTGCGGAACTTCAACCCATGCGGTGCAGAAGTTACCTATTGATTTTGCAAATAAACTTAACCGTTTCAGGTCTGTGTCGAGGGAAATGGCGGTTTCTGCTAGGATTGCCATTCAGTTTTCTCAGGTGTTTGATCATGGCATTTCGCCCACACCCAGCACGTGCACCCGCCGTTCTGCTCCGCGAGGCCAAGCCCCTAAAAGCCATTTTCGGCCATGCCAAGCGCCTTGCGCACCTGCAACGTCTGCTTGAAAGCCAGCTCCAGCCTGCCGCCCGCGAACATTGCCACGTGGCGTCCTGGCGTGAAGGCAGCTTGTTGTTAATCGTCACCGATGGCCATTGGGCCACGCGTTTGCGCTACCAGCAAAAACGCCTGCAACGTCAATTGCAGGCCTTTGACGAGTTCGCCAGCCTTACCCGGATTTTGTTCAAAGTGCAGCCGCCGACCGTGCAGGCCAAAGTCGGCGGGCACACCCATGACCTGTCAGTGGATGCCGGGCAAACCATCCAGGCCACCGCCGAAGGCATCAACGACCCGGCCCTGCGCGCAGCCCTTGAGCGCCTGGCCAGCCACGCCCGCCCCAAGTAAATGCAAAAAACCGTAGTCGCTGACGAGGAACGAGGCTGCGATGCGGGCCGCAGGACCGCCGCTTCATTTACGCTTGCCATTCCCCAGCAACGACCCCAATAACCCGCGCACCAATTGACGGCCCATCTGGCTCGCGGCCTGGCGTGCCATCGATTGCAGGGCTTTGCCGGTACTCGTCCCCAAAAACTCACCGGCCTGATCCAGCAAGCTCGGTTCATGGGGCGCCGCCGGGGCTTGCCCTTCTGGCGCCTGACCTTTGCGCGCCTGCAGCACTTCGTAGGCCGATTCGCGGTCTATCGGTTTGTCGTAACGCCCCTGCAACGGCGAACTGGCAATCAAGGCCGCCCGCTCGGCCTCACTCAGCGGCCCGATGCGCGACTGCGGCGGCGCAATCAATACGCGCTGAACCATCGCTGGCGTGCCCTTTTCTTCGAGCATGCCCACTAACGCCTCGCCCGTACCCAGTTCGGTCAACACCGCCAACGCACTGAATGCCGGGTTCGGGCGAAACCCGTCGGCCACCGCCCTCAGCGACTTTTGCTCTTTGGCGGTGAAAGCACGCAACCCATGCTGGATACGCAAGCCCAATTGCGACAGCACGGTGTCAGGCAAGTCCGCCGGTGATTGCGTGACAAAGTACACGCCTACCCCTTTGGAACGAATCAACCGAACCACTTGCTCCAAACGGTCTTGCAGCGCCTTGGGCGTATCGGCAAACAACAAATGCGCCTCGTCGAAAAACAGTGCCAGCAAGGGCTTGTCGGCGTCGCCACGCTCCGGCAATTGCTCAAACAGCTCCGCCAACAGCCATAACAGAAAGGTCGCATACACCTTGGGCGCTTCGTGCACCAGGCGGCTAGCATCCAGCAAATGGATGCGACCACGACCATCGCTGGCAGGCTGCAAGAGGTCTTCGAGTTGCAGCGCAGGCTCACCAAACAACGACTCGGCACCCTGCTGCTCCAACGTAGCCAAACGGCGCAATAACGCCTGGCTGGATCCTGTCGTCATCAACGCTGCGTCTTCGCCCAGCACGTCCGGGTTCTCACGCAGATGCCCGAGCAGCGCCTTGAGGTCTTTGAGGTCCAGCAGCAACAAGCCTTCGCGATCAGCCACTTTAAACGCCGCGTACAGCGCAGACTGCTGGCTGTCGGTCAGTTCAAGCAAACTGCCCAGCAGCAGCGGCCCCATTTCGCTCAAGGTTGTGCGCAACGGATGGCCCGTTTTGCCCTGGATGTCCCACAGGGTGACCGGGTACGCCTTGGGCTGATAATTCAGCCACGGCATGCTGGCAATGCGCTCTGCAATTTTGCCTTGGGGATTACCCGCCGCGCCCAGCCCACACAGGTCGCCCTTGATGTCGGCGGCAAATACGGCAACCCCCGCATCGCTGAATTGCTCAGCCAAACGTTGCAGGGTGACGGTTTTACCTGTCCCCGTGGCACCCGCCACTAAACCATGGCGATTGGCCAAACGTAATGACTGAGCAATGGGCTGGCCCGCAAGGTCAGCGCCGAGTACAAGAGCAGAAGAGTCAGGCATTTTGCCACCTTTGATTAATCTTTCACGGGTCCGCGTCGATACCCTCTTAATGCTAGACCAGAAAATTCCTGATTTAGCGTAGGAAAGCCCACTTATAAATACTCAAATCGCTTCTGTTCTAGCCGTGATTTGTAGAGTGCGCGTTTTACAGCGTGTAGGCCTCACATTTATAGAACTTAGCGGACCCTTCTAGCCATGAATAAAAACCTGCGTTTCAGTCATAAAATCCTGCTGGCTGCGTCCCTGATTGTCATAGCCGCGTTCTCGCTCTTTGCCTTGTACAACGATTACTTGCAGCGCAATGCCATCCGCAACAACCTCGACAACTATCTGCATGAGATGGGCAGTGTCACCGCCAATACGATTCAGACATGGCTCGGCGGGCGGATTCTGCTGGTCGAAAACCTCGCACAATCGTTGGCCATCAACCCCGAGCCCGCCCAGGCCGCCAGCTTGCTGGAGCAGAAGGCGCTGACCAGCACCTTCATGGCCGATTACTTTGGTGATAACCAGGGCGCTTTCACCATTCGCCCTGACAGCAAAATGCCCGACGGTTTCGACCCGCGAACCCGCCCTTGGTACAAAGACGCCGTCAACAGCAGCAGTGCCAGCCTGACCGAACCGTACATTGATGCGGTCACCGGTCAGATGATCATCTCGATTGGCAGCGCCGTGAAAAAAGCCGGGCAGACACTGGGCGTGGCCGGGGCTGACCTGAGTCTGCAAACCATCACGGACACCATCAATGCCTTGAACTTTAATGGCCTGGGCTATGCCTTTCTGATCAGTGGCGACGGCAAGGTCCTGGTTCACCCGGACAAAACCCTGGTCACCCAGTACCTGAAGGATATTTACCCGCAGGACACGCCGCCTATCAGCAGCGCGTTCAGCGAGATCCAGGCCAACGGCAAAACCCGGATCGTGACCTTTACACCGGTCAAAGGGCTGGGGAACGTCAACTGGTCGATCGGTCTGTCCGTGGACAAAGAAAAGGCCTTTGCCGCACTGAACACATTCCGGACATCGGCAGTGATTGCCACGGTGATCGCCGTGATTTCGATCATCGCCCTGCTCGGCCTGTTGATCCGCTTGCTGTTGCAGCCCCTGCACATCATGACCCGCGCCATGCAGAACATTGCCGAAGGTGAAGGCGATTTGACCCGCCGCCTCGACGTAACCTCCAACGACGAATTCGGCACCCTGGGCAGTGCGTTCAACGACTTTGTAGAGCGCATTCACACCTCCATGCGCGAAGTGTCCTCGGCCACCGCGCAGGTTAATGAAGTGGCCCTGCGCGTGGTCAGCGCCTCCAACTCGTCAATGCTCAATTCTGACGAACAGGCCAGCCGCACCAACAGTGTTGCCGCTGCCATCAACGAGCTGGGTGCTGCCGCCCAAGAGATTGCCCGCAACGCCGCCCAGGCCTCGCAACAGGCCAGCGACGCCCGCGGTCTGGCAACCGAAGGCCAGCAAGTGGTTGAACGCAGCATCAGCTCCATGCAGCAACTGTCGCAAATGCTCGGCACGTCCAGTGGCCATATCGAGTCGCTCAACGGCAAGACCGTGAACATTGGGCAGATCCTCGAAGTGATCACCAGCATCTCGCAGCAAACCAACCTGCTGGCCCTCAACGCCGCCATTGAAGCGGCCCGCGCCGGAGAAGCCGGACGCGGTTTTGCCGTGGTGGCCGATGAGGTGCGCAACCTGGCACACCGCACTCAAGAGTCAGCACAGCAAGTCCAGGCGATGATCGAAGAGCTACAAATCAGCGCCCGCGCCTCGGTCAGCACCATGGATGAAAGCCAGCGCCACAGCGAAGACAGCGTCGAGATCGCCAACCTGGCCGGTGAGCGGCTGGTCAGCGTGACAGAGCGTATTGGCGAGATTGACGGCATGAACCAGTCCGTGGCGACCGCAACCGAAGAGCAAACCTCGGTGGTTGAGTCGATCAACATGGACATTACCGAGATCAATACGCTGAATCAGGAAGGGATTGAAAACCTGCAGTCCACCTTGCGCGCCTGCACCGACCTCGAACAACAGGCCGCTCGCCTCAAGCAATTGGTGGGCAGTTTCCGTATCTAAGCAATAAATGGACTTACGGCTTGGGGTCAGCTTCAGCGTCTTGCTGTAGTTGCTCCCAAAGCCTGGCGGCGTCAGGAAAATCAGTGCCATCCTCGGGGCTGAGGGCGTCCGGGTCGTAACGACTCAAACAGCCCTCACCCACCGTGGCCGGGGCGCTGGAGGTAGCCTTGTCGAGTGGATCAGTCATGGCGAATCCTCCAGCGTCCAATCTGTAGAAAATCCGTGGGAGCGGGCTTGCTCGCGATGCAAACGACTCGGTTTGTCAGACGCACCGGGCAGACACTATCGCGAGCAAGCCCGCTCCCACAAAAACCTTCTCGCATCAAAACACGACGGTTTTGTTGCCGTGTACCAGAACGCGGTCTTCGAGGTGATAACGCAGGCCACGGGCCAGCACCATCTTCTCGACGTCACGGCCGAAACGCACCATGTCTTCAATGCTGTCACTGTGGCTGACACGAACCACGTCTTGCTCGATGATCGGACCTGCGTCCAGCTCTTCGGTGACGTAATGGCACGTCGCGCCGATCAGCTTCACACCGCGCATGGACGCTTGGTGATAAGGCTTGGCACCCACGAAAGACGGCAAGAAGCTGTGGTGGATGTTGATGACTTGACCGGCGTATTCGCTGCACAGGTCGGGCGGCAGAATTTGCATGTAACGCGCCAATACCACGACTTCAGCCTCGTGGTGTTTGACCAGACGCGAGACTTCGGCAAACGCCGGTTGCTTGTCTTTCGGGTCAACCGGTACGTGGTAAAACGGAATGCCGTGCCACTCCACCATGCTGCGCAAGTCATTGTGGTTAGAGATAACGCACGAAATATCGCAGTCCAGCTCATCGCTGTGCCAGCGGTGCAGCAAGTCTGCCAGGCAGTGAGATTCACGGCTGGCCATCAATACCACGCGTTTTTTCTGCGCAGTATCGGTAATACGCCACTGCATCGAAAACTCTTCAGCGATCGGGGCAAATGCCTCGCGAAACGCCTCAATGCCAAACGGCAAAGAGTCGGCACGAATTTCGTGACGCATAAAGAACCAACCGCTTTGGTCGTCCGAGTGGTGGCTCGCTTCAGTGATCCAGCCATTGTGGGAGGCCAGGAAATTACTGACCTTGGCGACAATGCCGACGCCGTCGGGGCAGGCGATCACCAACCGAAAAGTGCGCATGAGGGGAAAACTCCAAAACTTTACTAAGGCCGCCATTCTAGCGAGTGCGCAGCAAAACTACAGTATTCGTTGAGCCTTATTGCCTGTGCTACGGGGTCGCGGTGCAAAAGCGTCGGCGCCAACAGCGCCGTGGCCTGCATTGAATTTATCGATCCGTTGATACTATTTATTAATGACTTTGATTAAGCCTGGGTATCGACCTATTTAACCGGCTACATAGTGCAGACAGACAAAAGTTAATGAATAAAAATTTAAATTAATCTGACATTGGATATTTACTTGCTGAAACTGTCTGACTATTATTGCGCCACTGTCTCCCTGTCACCACTTCAGCATAAGGTAAGCCTCATGTCCTTGATCAACGAATACCGCGCTACAGAAGAAGCCATCAAAGAACTGCAAGCTCGCCTGAAGAACCTGTCGGAAGACGACAAACTTCAAACCGAGCTGGAATTTGAAGGCAAACTGCGTACGCTGATGGGCGAATACCAAAAGTCGCTGCGTGACATCATCGCGCTGCTGGACCCAGAAGCCAAAGCAAGCAAAGCACCACGTGGTGTTGTTAAAACCACCGGCACCAAACGTGCCCGCAAGGTTAAACAATACAAAAACCCGCACAACGGCGAAGTGATTGAAACCAAAGGTGGCAACCACAAAACTCTGAAAGAGTGGAAAGCCAAGTGGGGCAGCGACGTGGTTGAAGGCTGGGCAACTTTGCTCGGCTAAGTGATTGCGAACACCTCGCGTGTTCAGCAGCACCCATAAAAACGCCAGCTTGCTGGCGTTTTTTATTGCCCGGCATTTAGTCTGTTTCAGTGGCCGGAGTTACCAGCCCTACTCGCCGGCTCACGTCCTGGGCGTAACGCTGCCATTGCTCCAGCAGCCTCAGTTGCGCAGGTGTTGCGCTGCGTGCCAGGCCTTCTACGGCCTCGTTGAACTGGCTCAGGGTCAACGGCGCGCCAAAGGCCGGATCCGTCAAACGCTGTTGGCAAAACAATTGCCAACGCTCATGTTCTTGCTCACTCAAGGTCGCTGGAAAGTTTCGCGCACGGTAACGGAATAATAATTCGGGCAACCGCTCGTCATCAAAAGGCCACGTATCTTTACCCAACTGCTCCGGATCACTTAAGCGTACTTGCTCACACAACCGGCGATCGCGATCACCGAGAAAACCGTCATACAGTTGCTGCTCCGGGTCCTCACTGGGAGTGAAGTCTTCGCGGGCATAAATAACATTTAACTTTTGCTGCCAAACTTCCTGAGCCTCTGTCAGCACCCGGGCACGTGCTTGATAATCCGCCATGTCCAACTGCAAACGCTGCTGGTCCTGTGCACGCACAACAGTTAACGGGGCGACGACCGGACAACGATTAACGTGAATCAGCTTAAGTCCAATGGGTAATTGACCTTCGGCTAATTCTTCGCGCCGCGTATAAAGCAGTGCACGAAGCGATTCAGCCTCCAGGTCCATTAAAGGCTGCGGATCAAAATGCAGGTCATAGACAATCAATGCATTACGGTTTTTGGGATGCCAGGCCAAGGGTAAAACCACACCGATATAATGCCGCGCCGCCGAAAAACGCCCCGAGATATGCACCATGGGTTGCAACAATCGAACTTGATCCAGCACCCGTTGTTTAGTTCGTAGTTGAAATAACCAGTCATACAGTTTCGGTTGTTTTTCACGGATCAGACGCGCCAATGCGATGGTTGCACGCACATCGGACAGCGCATCGTGTGCCTGGCCGTGATCAATGCCGTTGGCGGCCGTCAAACGCTCAAGCTTGAGCGTCACCCGCCCGTCTTCTTCGGGCCACACAATGCCTTCAGGGCGTAGCGCATACGCCGCACGCACAACATCAATCAAATCCCAACGACTGTTGCCGCCTTGCCATTCACGCGCGTAAGGATCGAAGAAGTTGCGGTACAGACTGTATCGCGTGACTTCGTCATCAAAACGCAAGGTGTTATAGCCCGCCCCGCAGGTGCCTGGCTGCGCCAATTGCGCATGGGTGCGAGTCATGAACTCGGCTTCGCCCAGGCCTTTGTCTTCCAGAACGCCCGGCGTAATGCCGGTGACCAGACAAGCCATGGGGTGCGGCAGGATATCGTCGCTGGGCTGACAGTACAGATTGAGCGGCTGGTCTATCTCATTGAGCGCAAAGTCGGTGCGGATCCCGGCAACCTGCACCGCACGATCATTGCGCGGATTGATGCCGGTGGTTTCGTAGTCGTACCAAAAAATGGAAGTCACGGGGTGTTCCTGAGCAGTATTCCCGCTCAGTCTAGGCGTTCAACGCCAGGCAAGACCAGCCCGAAGCCATCAGGTCAAGCCGCTGGTCTTGCCTGCGCCAGCCCGTCAGGCAGAGGCTTGTCTGGGGTGAAAGCTGAAATAGTGGTGCAAGTCGTCGATCAGCGCGAGGTACTCCTCAGGCGGCTGATAGAGGATAAAACCGGAGTCATAGACGTTGGGCGTGACATCTTCCCGGCACCACAGGCATCGGGCAACAAGGTCGATCAAGTGCACCTGGCCATCACTGCCGGGCAGCTTGAAGCGCAGCTGAAAGTCGGCCTCGACCAGCAGAGGCAAGTGGCTGATCAACACCAGACCGCCCTCGGAGGCATTGCCCAAATACCCCATGGGCTTGTCCGTGAAGCGATTGAAGACCTTCAGGAAAGATGTCAATTCGTGACGCTGGATGCGACGCTCAGTAACCATATTGGATTCACTTGTAAAGGCCCGGGGTAACTGCCCGGAAGGCCGCACACCAAAGGGCTGCCGACCAGGCACTGAGTCTTACGGTGCTGCGTACCGATTCAGGTAAAGCATAGTCAATAAATAATCGAGTGATAGCCATGCGCCATCAATTGCCGCCAAGATCCCGGCACGCAGGGGTTATGGCCCTGTGGCGCGCACTCAACACTCAACACGCCTCAGATCTTCGCCGGCAGGGCTTGAGCCTGACTGGGGCCAGGAATGAACTTGAGAATACGCAGCGTTTCGATCCGAGCCTTGGCTCGATAGGCGTACTCGCTCTTCGGGAACTCGTTGATGATGTATTGATAGGTCTGGGCGGCATCCAGGTAAAACTTTGTACGCTCAAGACACAGCCCGCGCAACATTGCCGTTTGCGGCCAGATATAAGGACGGCTGCGGCTGTCACGGTCTACTTCTGACAGCTCAAGCATCACCGCTTCACAATTACCGCGGTCATACGCCCGGTAGGCATTGTTCAAATGATGGTTCATTGACCAGCGGGTACAGCCAGCAACACAGCTGACTGCCACTAAAATAAGTAAAAAGCGCATGGGCATCTCCTGTTCTCAACAGTGTATCGACCCCTGCGCCAAATTCTTCATAGCCTGTGCACCACAACTTAAGTCGAAAGTAGTGCAGAGGAACAATGACTACAGCCAAAGACCATAGTAGCCTTTGGCAGCGCTTGAACTCAGGAGTCTTTGCATGTCCGTTCGTCGAACTAAAATCGTTGCCACACTTGGCCCTGCCAGCAATTCCCCGGAGATGCTTGAACAGCTGATCCTCGCTGGCCTGGACGTCGCCCGTCTGAACTTTTCCCACGGCACTCCCGATGAGCACAAGGCTCGCGCCAAGCTGGTGCGTGACATCGCTGCCAAGCACGGCCGCTTCGTCGCGTTGCTGGGTGACCTGCAAGGCCCGAAAATCCGTATCGCCAAATTCGCCAACAAACGCATCGAACTGAAAATCGGTGATCGTTTCACCTTCTCCACCAGCCACCCGCTGACCGAAGGTACCCAAGACGTTGTTGGCATCGATTACCCGGATCTGGTCAAGGACTGCGGCGTCGGTGACGAACTGCTGCTCGATGACGGTCGCGTGGTCATGCGCGTTGAAACCGCCACGGCAGACGCCCTGCACTGCGTGGTATTGATCGGCGGCCCGCTGTCGGACCACAAAGGCATCAACCGCCGCGGTGGTGGCCTGACCGCCCCTGCGCTGACTGAAAAAGACAAGGCGGACATCAAGCTGGCTGCCGAAATGGAAGTCGACTACCTCGCCGTGTCGTTCCCGCGTGACGCCGCTGACATGGAATACGCCCGTCAACTGCGTGACGAAGCCGGCGGTACCGCCTGGCTGGTGGCTAAAATCGAACGCGCTGAAGCCGTGGCCGACGACGAAACCCTCGATGCACTGATCAAAGCCAGTGACGCGGTCATGGTTGCCCGTGGCGACCTGGGCGTTGAAATCGGTGACGCCGAGCTGGTGGGCATCCAGAAAAAAATCATCCTGCACGCACGTCGCCACAACAAGGCGGTGATCGTTGCGACCCAGATGATGGAGTCGATGATCCAGAACCCGATGCCAACGCGTGCCGAAGTGTCCGACGTTGCCAACGCCGTTCTCGACTACACCGACGCCGTGATGTTGTCGGCCGAAAGTGCTGCCGGTGCTTACCCACTGGAAGCCGTGCAGGCCATGGCGCGTATTTGCGTCGGCGCTGAAAAGCACCCGACCAGCAAAACCTCCAGCCACCGCATCGGCAAGACCTTCGAAAGCTGCGACCAGAGCATCGCGCTGGCGGCCATGTACACCGCCAACCACTTCCCTGGCGTAAAAGCGATCATCGCCCTGACTGAAAGCGGTTACACGCCGTTGATCATGTCGCGCATCCGTTCTTCGGTGCCGATCTACGCGTTCTCCCCGCACCGCGAAACCCAGGCCCGTGCGGCCATGTTCCGTGGCGTCTACACCGTACCGTTCGACCCGGCTTCGTTGCCGCCAGAACAAGTCAGCCAGGCCGCTATCGACGAACTGCTCAAGCGCGGCGTCGTAGAGAAAGGTGACTGGGTCATCCTGACCAAGGGCGACAGCTACCACACCATCGGTGGCACCAACGGCATGAAGATCCTGCATGTCGGCGACAAAATGGTGTAAGCCCTAACCGGCCCCACACCCAAAGCCCCGCTCGAGCAATCCGGCGGGGCTTTTTTATAACAACCCGCACCGTTCCTGTGTAGGAGCGAGCTTGCCTCGCGATCTTTTGACCCTAAAATATCTCAGCCTTCGCGCCTCGACAGCGCCTACGTCAGCTGCGGGTCAAAAAGGCATCGGCCAACAGTTGATTGCGCGAAAGCCCGGCCAAAAACAGCCGTTTGGCAAACGCTTCAACCGTGTCCGGATGGCCGCAGACCAAGGCGTGGGTCTGCCGCGCTACCACACGCAATTGCAACAGATAGTCTGCCAACTCGCTGCGCAGCACCCACTCAAGCGTCAGGTTGGCATGTTCCGCCGCCAATGCTTGCAACTGCGCCCTGAGATAAAACTCGCTGTCATCGCGGGCCACGTGCACCAGCCGGATCGGCCCTTGATGATCCTGGCGCAGCGCCTCGCGCAGCACGCCAAACAGAGGCGCCAGCCCGGTACCCGCCGCCATTAGCCACAGCGGTTGCTCTTGCCAGTCCGGGTCGTAACGCAACGCCCCGCCCCGCAATTCGCCCAAACGCACAGGGTCACTCACCTTGAACTGGCGGGCCGCGTCGGCAAATTCGCCGGGGTGCGCGCAATCGACATGGAACTCCAGAAAGCGGTCTTCATCAGGCAGGCTGGCCAACGAATAAGGCCGGGCGATGCCGCCGGACGTCCACAGCACCACATGCTGCCCCGCTCGATAGCGCACAGGGCGCTGCGCCACCAAGCGCAGGCGCAACACCGTGGTGCTGAGCCAGTCGACTGCCGCCACCTCGGCGGGCAGGCCGTCGCGTTGCGGGTCGAAGGCTTCTATATGCAGGTCAGCGCTCACCTGGCACTGGCACGCCAGGCGCCAGCCTTGCTCACGCTGGGCACGGCTCAGCGCCTCGGGCTTGAGGTCAAGGGGCTCACCCTGCACACAACGCACCAGACAGGCATGGCAACTGCCCGCCCGGCAACTGTAAGGCACAGACACGCCCGCCTGATTCAAGGCATCCAGCAAATTGCAGCCATCAGCAACTGACCAGTGTTTGTCAGCGACGTGTAACTCGGGCACTTCTGGCCTCCTGTGGGTAATTAGTCTTATAGACGCTAGGGCCGGGCGAGTCGCTTGACCCACCTCAGTGCGCCCAGCCCCCGAAAAGCGAAGGTCCTGCGGCCCTTATCGCAGCCTTCGGCAGCGGCTACAAGTTTTGCCTGCTCAGGTGTAACAAAGACAGGGGCGGGTTATACTGCCGCGCCTTTTTTGTACCGGTCATGCGTGCCCGGTACATCTCTCAAGTTGTTTACGACAGACCGAAACACCCAGGTCGCAAACACCTTATTGATTGAATGTTCCCGTCTTATAGAGGAGCGCGACCCATGACCGTGATCAAGCAAGACGATCTGATCCAGAGCGTTGCTGACGCCCTGCAATTCATTTCTTACTACCACCCCGTTGACTTCATTCAGTCCATGCACGAAGCCTACCTGCGCGAAGAATCGCCAGCGGCCCGTGACTCGATGGCGCAAATCCTGATCAACTCGCGCATGTGTGCCACCGGCCACCGCCCGATTTGCCAGGACACCGGCATCGTCACCGTGTTCGTGCGTGTAGGCATGGATGTGCGCTGGACCGGCGCCACCATGAGCCTGGACGACATGATCAACGAAGGCGTGCGTCGCGCTTACAACCTGCCAGAAAACGTCCTGCGTGCCTCCATCCTGGCCGACCCGGCCGGTGCTCGCCGCAACACCAAGGACAACACCCCGGCAGTCATCCACTACTCCATCGTCCCGGGCAACACCGTGGAAGTGGACGTGGCGGCCAAGGGCGGCGGTTCCGAGAACAAGTCGAAAATGGCCATGCTCAACCCGTCCGACTCGATCGTTGACTGGGTGCTCAAGACCGTTCCGACCATGGGCGCGGGCTGGTGCCCACCGGGCATGCTCGGCATCGGCATCGGCGGCACGGCTGAAAAGGCGGCAGTGATGGCCAAGGAAGTGTTGATGGAGTCCATCGACATTCACGACCTGATCAAGCGCGGCCCGAGCAACCGTATCGAAGAGATGCGTATCGAGCTGTTCGAGAAGGTCAACCAACTGGGCATCGGCGCCCAGGGCCTGGGCGGTCTGACCACCGTGCTCGACGTTAAAATCATGGACTACCCGACCCATGCCGCTTCCCTGCCGGTGTGCATGATCCCGAACTGCGCGGCCACCCGCCACGCACACTTCGTGCTCGACGGTTCCGGCCCTGCCGAACTCGAAGCGCCACCGCTCGACGCCTACCCGGAAATCGTCTGGGAAGCTGGCCCGTCGGCGCGCCGTGTCAACCTCGACACCCTGACCCCGGAAGACGTACAAAGCTGGAAGCCGGGTGAGACCGTATTGCTCAACGGCAAAATGCTCACCGGTCGCGACGCGGCGCACAAGCGCATGGTCGAAATGCTCAACAAGGGCGAAACCTTGCCGGTCGACCTCAAAGGCCGCTTCATCTACTACGTTGGCCCGGTTGATCCGGTAGGCGACGAAGTAGTGGGCCCGGCAGGCCCGACCACCGCTACGCGGATGGACAAATTCACCCGCCAGATCCTCGATCAAAGCGGCCTGCTGGGCATGATCGGTAAATCCGAGCGCGGCCCGACTGCCATCGAAGCGATCAAGGAACACAAAGCCGTGTACCTGATGGCCGTGGGCGGTGCAGCCTACCTGGTTGCCCAGGCGATCAAAAAATCGCGCGTGGTGGCATTTGCCGAACTGGGCATGGAAGCGATCTACGAGTTCGACGTTAAAGACATGCCAGTGACCGTGGCAGTCGACAGCAAAGGCGAGTCGGTGCACATCACCGGCCCGGCGATCTGGCAACAAAAGATCCACGACAGCCTGGCCGTAGAAGTGCAATAAGCACGTCCACGCTAGACACAAAAACGGCCGGGTGAATAACCCGGCCGTTTTTTTATGCGCGCCTCCTTGTGGGAGCGGGCTTGCTCGCGATTCAAGCGATACGGTTTGCCTGATGAACTGCGGCGACGCCTTCGCGAGCAAGCCCGCTCCCACAGGTTTTCAACAGTCCAAACCCGCCCTGCGCTTAAAACGCGTTACGGAAGATCTCTTCAATCTGCGCCTGATCAGCCTTGCGCGGGTTAGTGAAGCCGCACGCATCTTTAAGCGCATTGGTGGCCAGGACCGGGATGTCATCCAGTTTGGCGCCCAGATCACGAAGGCCCGCCGGGATTTCTACGTCCTTGGCCAAAGTACGAATTGCCGCAATGGCCGCCTGTGCGCCCTCTTCCGGGCTCAGGCCGCGCACGTCGGCGCCCAGCGCGTGGGCCACGTCCGTCAGGCGCTGCGCACAAACATTGGCGTTAAAGGTTTGCACGTGAGGCAGCAACACCGCGTTGCACACACCGTGCGGCAGGTCGTAGTAACCGCCCAACTGGTGCGCCATGGCATGCACAAAACCCAGCGACGCGTTGTTGAACGCCATGCCCGCCAGGAACTGCGCATACGCCATGTTTTCACGCGCTACCAGGTCTTTGCCGTCACGTACCGACTGACGCAGATTGTGGCTGATCAACTCCATGGCCTTGATCGCACAGGCATCGGTGATCGGCGTGGCCGCCGTCGACACATAGGCTTCAATGGCGTGGGTCAAGGCGTCCATGCCAGTAGCGGCGGTCAGGCCTTTAGGCATCGCCACCATCAATTCAGGGTCATTGACCGACAACAGCGGGGTCACGTTACGGTCCACGATGGCCATTTTTACGTGGCGCTCTTCATCGGTAATGATGCAGAAACGCGTCATCTCACTGGCCGTGCCGGCCGTGGTGTTGATCGACACCAGCGGCAATTGCGGCTTGGCCGACCGATCGACGCCTTCATAATCACGGATATGCCCACCGTTAGTGGCACACAGGGCAATGCCCTTGGCGCAGTCATGGGGCGAGCCGCCGCCCAGTGACACCACGAAATCACACGCGTGCTCCTTGAGGACTTTCAAACCGGCTTCGACGTTAGCAATGCTCGGGTTGGGCTTGGCCCCGTCAAAAATCACCGATTGCACGTCCTGCAACGCCAGCTTTTCAGCAATCAACGTCGCCACCCCGGCCTTGGCCAACCCCGCGTCCGTAACAATCAACGCCTTGCGAAAACCATAATTGCGAATCGCGGCCATGGCTTCGTCCAGACAGCCGTTGCCCATGATGTTTACCGCAGGGATGAAAAAGGTGCTGGTCATCGAGAGTCCTCAGCGCGGGCACTGCCCGCAACGCTTGTTGTGTCGGTGAGGGTAGCTTCCTCCAATCAAATGGCGCAGATGTTGACTTGGCTCAACGGTTGAGCGTGATAAAGTCCCGCACCGCCCCAGTATCGAGACACAAACAGACATGACCCCCTTCCAGGAATTTGATGCCGAACTAGAAGACTGGAACACGCTCAGCGCCAGCCAGCCTTGCAGCGGGTTGCTGCTGGGTAACGGCGCGAGCATGGCCGTGTGGCATGACTTTTATTACGACTCATTGTTTGAGAAAGCCAAAAGCGTCAGCGAAAAGCCCCTGTGCCAGACCGAACTCGGCGTGTTCGAGGCCTTGGGCACGCGCAACTTCGAGCACGTGCTCAGCGCCCTGAAAACCGCGAGCAAGGTCAACAAAGCGCTGGCGATCAACTCGGCCTCGCCGCGCAAACGCTATTACGCTATCAAAGAAGCCCTGATCAACTGCACCCAGGACATACACATCCCGTGGCGTTTGATGCAGGCCGACACCTTACGCTGCTGGCAGCAGGAACTGGCCCGCTACGCCACCGTGTACTGCTCCAACTACGACCTGCTCACCCCGTGGGCGGTGATGCAGGCGCCCAAGCAGTTCAATGACCTGTTTGACAACCCAAGCGCCACCTTTGAGTTGGGCAACGCCCTGGGCAAAGGCAAAGCCACGCGGGTGCTTTACCTGCACGGTGCCATGCACCTGGTAAAGAACCAGGAAGGCAAGGCACGCAAACTCAACACAGACGAAGCCACCTTGCTCAGCAGCTTTGCGGTCAACCATTCGATCAGCGCCCTGGATGATGTGCCGCTGTTTGTCAGCGAAGGCAGCAGTGATGACAAGCGCAAATCCATTCGCTACTGCGACTACCTGAGCTTTTGCCACGAACAACTGATGGCCCACAAAGACGCGCTCTGCCTCTTTGGCCACAGCTTGAGCGAGCAAGACCAGCACCTGATCAACGCCCTGCGCCAGGCGCCGCTGAAAACCCTGTGCATCTCGATTTACCCGCGCAGCGAAGCGTTTATCCGCTTCCAGAAAAACCACTACGCGGCGCTATTTGCCGACAAAAAGCTGACATTGCGCTTCTACAATTCAAAAACTCACCCGCTCGGCTCCAGCAAACATTCAGTCCCGGTGGAACACTGAGTTCCCTGTAGCCGCTGCCGCAGGCTGCGATGGGCTGCGCAGCGGCCCTGTTTTTTCACCCACCACGAAGGTCCTTCTGCCCTTATCGCAGCCTGCGGCAGCGGCTACAGAGTGTGCGGTATTTAAAAAATCGAGACAAATAGCAATAATTCTCGATACCATTCGCGACTTACTGCATCGTTTTCCTACAGGGATGTATATGTCTCGCCTCAAACCCGACCCGCTGGCGGCCGAATCCTTTCGCGAGTTCTATACGCAAATTCTGCACTTCCTGCGCAAGCGTACCGACAACGCCAGCGATGCCGCTGACATGACTCAAGATGTGTTCACGCAATGGCTGGGTTATCAGGACCGGGCCAAGGTCGAGCAACCGCGGGCGTTTCTGTTCCAGGTGGCGCGCAACCTGCTGCGCGATCACTGGCGTCGGCAGCAGGTACGCCATGAGGCACACAGCGAGCACCTGCAACCAGTAACCGAGCCTTTAAGCGACGAGAGGGATGAGCCCATGGCCGCTGCCCAGCGCCTGCAACGCCTTGAGCAACTCAAAAGCGTACTCGCCGAACTCTCGCCCAGACGCCGCGAAGCCCTTATGCTGCACCGCTTTGAAGGCTTGAGCCAAGCACAGATAGCCGAACGCATGGGGATCTCCGTCAGCATGGTGGAAAAACACATTGCCTTTGCCTTGTTGCACTGCAAGCAGCATTTACACCGGGATAGCGGCAAGGAACAGCCAAAATGAGCCCTTTTCACACGAGCGACACCGACAGCATCGACGCGCAAGCCGCCCTGTGGTTTACCCGTAACCGTGACGCGCACAACGCCCCCGTAGACCCGGCGTTCAGCACCTGGCACGCGGTCCCGGCGCATGCCCGGGCCTACGCTGAATTCGAAGCCTTGTGGGCCGACCTGGGTGAACTTGAACACCTGAACAAGCCCGTGCCGTTGCCCGTCAAAAAACCTTCACGCACCGGTTACGGCTTCGCCATGGCCACGGCGGCCGCGATTTTATGCGCCCTCTTCGCCCTCAATCTCGGTGCGCCGGTTGCGCTTTATCAACAACAAGTGGCCACGTACCGCGAAGGGGCAAAAACCCTGCTGCTGCCCGACGGCAGCACGCTGAACGTCAACGCCAATACCCAACTGCGAATCGATTTCACCGCTCAGGTGCGCAACATTTACCTGGAGCAAGGCCAGCTCTACATCGACGTTGCGCCTAACAAAGAACATCCGCTGGTGGTGCATGCCGGTGACGCGCAGATCAAAGTGGTGGGCACCGGCTTTGATGTCCGTCGCAGCCAGCGCCAACTGGAAGTCAGCGTCGCCCATGGCCAGGTGGCGTTTATGCCCGATGCCAAGACCTCGACCTTGCTCGGCGCCCAACAACAAGCCACCTACGACTACGCCAAAGGCACCCTGCAAACGCACACGTTGAATGCCAATGACGTGGGCAATTGGCGCAGTGGCCACTTGTCCTTTCGCAATCGCGAGCTGGCCAGCCTGGTGGATGAACTGGATCTGTATCGCCCCGGGGTCATTGAATTGGCGAGCGGGCCACTCGAACATTACAAGGTCTCGGGCAACCTCAATACCGCCGACCCACTGGCGCTGGTCAAAGCCCTGCCCGCCCTGATCCCGGTGAAAACCGTGCTGCTGGACAGCGGAAAAATCAGCATCGAACCGCGCTAAAAAAATAACTGCGAATATTTTGCATTCGCATATGTGGTTTTTCATGCCTGCCGCGTCTTCCTCCGGTCTGCGTTGCTAACGCACGCCTTTTTTGGCCTTTGTTGCCGCTCTGGGGGATTTCATGTTTCGCGCACCACATCACTTCTCGTATTTGTGCACCCGCCCGACCTTGCTCGCCGCGTGCATGACGTTCAGCCTGTATGCCCAAGCCGACTCGATCCAACTGCAACTGCCTGCGCAATCGCTGGCCAGTTCGTTGAGTGACATCGCGCAACAAGCGAACATCGCCTTACTGTTCGACGAAGCGCTGCTGCGCAACATCAAAGCCCCGGCACTGAGCGGCGACTACAGCCCGCAAGACGCCATCCAGCGACTGCTCAAAGACACCGATTTCAACCTGATCCTGGTGGACAAAACCTACGTGGTGCAGCCCAAAGAGCAAGGCACCACCACCAGCAACAGCCTCGAACTCGGCGCGCTCAGCGTGGTGGGCAGCGGTAACGAGGTCGACTCCAGCAACGTCGGCAAGTCGACCATGACCCAGACCGAAATCAACCGCTACCAGGCCAATAACATCCCGAGCCTGCTGTCCACGTTGCCCGGCATCTACCTCGGCGGCTCGCTCAAACCTGGCGGCCAGACCATCAATATCTGGGGCCTGGGCGAAGCCGAAGACGTGCAATTGACCGTCGACGGTGCGACCAAAAGCGGCTTTGAGCGCTACATGCAAGGCACGATTTTTGTCGAGCCCGAGCTGATCAAGCGCCTCGAAGTCGAAAAAGGCCCCCACGACGTACGCACCGGCAACGGCGGCTTTGCCGGTGCGGTGCGCATGATCACCAAAGATGCCCCGGACCTGCTCGAAGACGGCAAAAATACTGGTGGCATGCTCAAGTACGGCTACAGCAGCAACGACCACCAACAGGTGTACAGCGGCGCCGTGTACGGGCGCACCGACGATGGCCGCGCCGATGCGCTGGTGTATTACACCAAGCGCGACGGCGACGACATGAAGCTGGCAGGCCACATGCCCGACCCGAACAACAACTACCCGGTCAACCCCAAACGCCTGCCCAATACCGCCCAGGACCTGGACGCGCAACTGCTCAAGGTCAACCTGCACTTCAACGAAGAACACAGCCTGGGAATGACCTACTCCCATGTGAACAATGCGCTGTGGGTGCCCTTCTCGGCGATCAGCTACCCGACCCCGCCCAGCCAGGCCAACATCGACAAATACGGCTATGACGGCGCCACCCGCAGGTTTTTGTCCAACCGTTCGACCATCGACAACACCTGGACGAGCCAATACAAGTACCAGCCCGTCAACAATCCGCTGATTGATCTGGAAGTGAAGCTCTCGCACTCCAAAACCGAGCAGACCGACAAGCGCGGCGAAAACGCTTTCTTCCAGCCCGCCAGCGGCGGTCGCAAGATGGACACCGCCTACACCGACAACATGCTCCAGATCGAAAACGTCAGCCTGATCCCCACCGGCCCGCTGAACCATGCGGTGACCACTGGCGTGCAAGTGCGCAAGCACACGCGCGACGTCGACATGTGGATGCCCGGCGGGATTTACGAGTCCGAGAAATACAACTACGGCCACTACCAGCCAGGCTTTATGCCCAAGGGCAAAGTCGACACCAACAGTTTTTATGTTCAGGACGCCATTACCTGGGGCGATTTCACCCTGACACCATCGCTGCGTTACGACCATGTACGCAACCGTGGCCAGGAAAACGACGCGCCCCTGTATAACCAGGCCGATTTGGGCCACGACTACAGCAACCAGACCTACACCGGTTGGTCCCCGCGGCTGTCAGCCTTCTGGAAAGTCACCCCCAATACCGCCTTGTTTGTCGACTACAGCAAGACCTGGCGAGCACCGGTGATTGATGAACAGTATGAAGTTCAAGGCACGGGCAACCGCACCACCACCAGCCTGGACCTCGACCCTGAGCGCATCACCGGCTGGCGTGCAGGCAATATCACCAACTTCGATCATATTTTTAGCGACAGCGACCATGCGCTGATCCGCACCACGTTGTTTCGCAACAAAATCGACAACGAGATCTTCAAGGCCACCGGCGTCGGCTGTGCCCAGCAAACCACCGCAGGCGGCATGTCCAAGGAATGTGCAGGCATGCTGCCCATGTCCAACTACCGCAACATCGGCAGCGTGACCATCAAGGGCTTTGAAATTGAGAGCTTTTACGACTCGACCTACGTTTTTGGATCGCTGTCATACGCCTGGATGACCGGCAAACACGAAGGTGCTTACACCAACCCGTGGGGGCCTGATGTGTGGGCGCGGGACATTCCGGCACCTAAATGGATTGCGGTGCTGGGCACCAAAATCCCGAGCCTCGATGCTCGCGTGGGCTGGAAAGGTGAGTTCGTGCGCAAGACCGACCGCCTGCCAAGCGACAAATACGGCCCTGGCCCGCTGACCGCTCTGGGGGACAGCTACTACAACCAATACGCCAACGACGACTACAACGTGCAGGGCCTGTTCGCTGAGTGGAAACCCCAGCAACCGTACCTCAAAGGCACCGAAGTCAACTTCACCCTGGACAACATGTTCAACAAAAGCTATCGCCCGATGCTCAGCGGCGCCAACGCCTACAGCCAGGGCCGCAACGCCAAAATCAGCATCACGCGGTTCTTCTGAGCCATCCAGACCTCGCGATCTTTTGATCGTTAAAAGATCGCGAGGCAAGCTCGCTCCTACAGCCCCGTCGATGTACCCCAACCTGTAGTCGTTGACGAGCCTGCGAGGCTACGTCCGGCTGCGCACAAGATCAAAAGATCGCGAGCAAGCTCGCTCCTACAATTGCGTGCACACCCCAACGCCCGTAGCACGGCTGCGCAGCAGTCGTAAACCGGTGCTCTACGCATGCCCGCTGCTGCGCGGCACCACCGTCAATTCCGGGGCTTGCACCCGGCGCTGGCTCAAATAACGTGTGCAACTGACCCGCAAGAACGAGGCGAAATTGACCACTTCGCCGCGATAATCCATCACTTCTTCATACAGCTTGGCCACCAATTGGTTGGTGGTCAGGCCATCCGCTTCTGCGATTTCGGTGAGGATGTCCCAAAACTGGTTTTCCAGGCGCAAGGTGGTGACCACGCCACAGATACGCAATGAGCGCGAGCGCGATTCATACAAGATCGGGTCGGCTTTTACATAGAGCTCACACATGGTCACGCCCTCTTCTTACAAAGTGATCCGGGTGCCCAACAACCCCAGAAAAGCCGCCAGCCAGGTCGGATGCGCTGGCCAGGCCGGTGCCGTGGCCAGATTGCCCTGCACATGGGCCTTGGTCACGTCGATATCAATGTAAGTCCCACCCGCCAGACGCACTTCTGGCGCGCAGGCCGGGTAGGCGCTGCATTCACGGTCTTTGAGCGTGCCTGCGGCAGCGAGCAATTGCGCACCATGGCAGACCGCAGCAATCGGTTTGCCCGCCTTGTCGAAATCGCGCACCAGTTCCAGAACCTTTTCGTTCAAGCGCAGATACTCCGGCGCACGGCCGCCCGGTATCACCAGCGCGTCATAGTCGCTGGCCTTGACCTTGTCGAAATCAAAATTCAGGGCAAACAGGTGACCTGGCTTTTCGCTGTAGGTCTGGTCACCCTCGAAATCATGGATTGCGGTGCGCACGGTCTGGCCAGCTGTTTTACCGGGGCATACGGCATGCACCTGGTGACCGACCATCAACAGCGCCTGAAACGGCACCATGACTTCGTAGTCTTCGACGTAATCGCCAGCCAGAATCAGAATTTTCTTTGCCGCCATGGTGCGTGCTCCTTACAGGTAAGACCTTGGGCCAATAAGAGTAGCCAAGGTAAACCCTATGCGCCTGCACGGGTAATAGCCAACTACTACGTACCCGAGCAGACGCTTCGCGCACGCTTACTTCAACAAGCCATCAGCCTGCAGCAAGGTTTCAAGGCAGTGCTCTTGAATGGTGTAGAACGCCTTGAGTTCCTGAATTTTCACCAACAACTGCGCCGGGTCTTGAGGTTCGGCACGTTTGACCGCGAGGATCATTTTGTTTTTGTTGGTGTGTTCCAGCGAGATGAACTCAAACACCTTGGTTTCATAGCCGCAGGCTTCAAGGAACAACGCACGCAGGCTGTCGGTGACCATTTCGGCCTGCTGGCCCAAGTGCAAGCCGTATTGCAGCATCGGCTTGAGCAGCGCCGGGCTCTGGATTTGCAGGCGGATCTGCTTATGGCAGCACGGCGAACACATGATGATCGCGGCCCCGGAACGGATCCCCATGTGGATGGCATAGTCGGTGGCAATGTCGCAAGCATGCAGCGCGATCATCACGTCGATCGGGGTCGGTGCAAAACTGCGCACGTCGCCGTGCTGGAAGCTCAGGCCCGGGTGCTCCAGACGCCGGGCAGCGTTGTTGCACAACGTGACCATGTCTTCACGCAATTCAACCCCGGTGACCAGGCCCTCAGCTTGCAGGCTGTGACGCAGGTAGTCGTGGATGGCAAACGTCAGGTAACCCTTGCCTGAACCGAAATCCACCACTTTGACCGGCTGATCGAGCTTGAGCGGCGAGCTGCTCAAGGCGTGGGAAAACACCTCAATAAATTTGTTGATCTGCTTCCACTTGCGTGACATCGCCGGGATCAGCTCTTGCTGCTTGTTGGTGACGCCAAGGTCCGCCAAAAAAGGCCGTGTCAGGTCCAGAAAGCGATTTTTCTCACGGTTATGCTCAGCCGACGGCACTTCCCGCGCTTGCTGGCTTTTGCCTTTAAACAACGAGCTTTTGCCTTTTTTGCTGTACTCCAGCTGCACTTCGTCGGTCAGCGTCAACAAATGCGCATTTTTGAACGCTTCTGGCAACAACCCGGCAATCGTTGCAACGGCCTCGTCGAGGGCAAAGTTCTTGGTGATGTCACGGGTTTTGTAGCGGTACACAAACGACAGGCAAGGCTGATCCTTGACCGTGACTTGCTTGATGATGACCCGCTGCAACTCGGCCTCCGGGCCGACATATTTGGCCAGCACCAGCTTGATAAACGAGTTTTGCGCCAGGCCGGTTTCCAGCAGGTTCAAAAATTGCGCACGATGGTCCGGCACAGACGGGGCGGTGGTAGCAGTCACTGACATTGAAAAAAGTGCCTCGAGGGGTGCAGGAGGGGGGGGATCAAAAAAACAATAGCGCTATTTTAGGCGGGTTGGCGCTTGAGGGCACGGGATAATTTATGGTGCAGGTCGTCGAAGAAACAGAAAGTATCGGAGCGTCGGGCTTAACACGTACGATGTTCGCAGAGGCTCCAAAAAGTATTAATTATATTAATTTATGCATTGCTCAATTAAACAACCCACTACATATAACCGTCACTTGTACCCGTGCAACATCCGTACTGATCCCCCGCATCGTATGTATTTCCGTCAACAATAATACTGATCCCCACATTTGCCACATCATGAGGAGGCGGAATAATAACAGGCCCCGACGGAGCGGGAGTGCCTCCGGACGCAGTGCCACCAGCACCAGCACCAGCACCTAGATCGGAAACGGCCACTGGATAGGGTAACAGCTCGTCAGTATCTGATATCCAATGACAGGAGAGCATCATATTGGCGTAGGCCATCCTGATCGTGTTTCGATCAACAATCTTCATGTCTGGGGCACACATATAGTCGAGGTAATTATCGGAAGGGTTATTACTGAAAAAGTTCTCAGCAGCAGTAACTATCTGATTAAATGTATTCGACTTATGTATTGATAGCAAGCCAGTACCAACGCTCACTATTGCAGCTCCTCCAACAAGCACCCCCCCTGCACCCGCCAAAAATGCTACAGTTCCAATAATACCTGCAACGTTACCTATCAAACTATAGACATCCCCCCCTTCAATTTCACGACCATCTCTTACATCTATTCCGAGCTTTAGAAACGTGATTGTACCTGCAACAATATTGGCGGGCATACTAATAATGGGCACATAGGGCCCAGCCAATTTCGTCACAGACATTACACTTGCTATAACAGCACCTGTTTGCGCTGTCTGGCTAACCATTACCATCCCTTGATTATTCGTTACGAACTGATCTGAAATTGCAGTTGCTCCAGAAGCAACTGTAACACCATCATTGATCACACCCACAATCACTTCAGCCTTTCCTGCCATATCCTACTCCTTGATTATTGTTTTAAAAGCAAGTGTCATCCTGACCTGATCACATTTGATAGAAGGCGAACGTGCAGCATGGGGAATTCTCCCATCAAAAATTACTGCCCTCCGCGATTTTGGAAGTACCGCTCTCACGATATGTTCTTTAGCATCATCGTAAAACACTAACTCGCCACCCCAGGATGTCGGCCAATACTCATTGCAAAAAATAATAACAGTTAACCCTGGATGAACTTTATTATCTCTATGAATAATCGTATCTTGACCGAAGGTTTGTCCGTTCGCGTACACACCTAGCAAGGTAGTTTTAAATGTGTGCAGCTTCAGAAATCGCTCCCAAACGCCGTTCAGAAAACACCAAGGTTGATTGCCATTTAATTCTTCGAGGCTTGACTGCCCCAGAGGACGACCTTTACCCGCAATAAACACATGCCAGCAAGGTCTTATAAACGGTAGTGCTTCGTAGTTAGGCCAATTGTATCTCCACACCGCTCCCTTAAGTTGTGCATTGACTTCTACCTCTTCAGCCTCTGTCAAAAATCCATCAACCACATAAATACAATCATCAACTTTTTCTATCTCCACTAACCACCCCTCTATATAAGTATCTATTCCATACCTCACGCACCAAAAAATACAGACAACCTATAACACACAGGCCAAACCAAAAAGCCATAAAGTAATACCCGCCATTGATATATCGCTGCCCCCATTCAATCTGCTGCCGGCTGACTAATAATTTAAGCCCATCATCATAGATACCCCAAACAAAGGGATTACTGCTCTCAGCGTCTAAGGCTACCCATATGCTGTCACCCTTGCGAACATTTGAATGCATTACATTTTTATGCACCATTTCCAGCCTGTGCTTGTAATCTCCATCATCTGAACTCACACGCAAGTACAAATCAACCTGCCCTCTGGAAATATAGAGAGGTTGGGTAACCTGCGCACTTCGCAACACTAAACGCTTGGGCACAGGGGGGATATCCACTATCGCATTCCACGTAAAAATAGCGACACCTGCCAATGCCAAACCCATCAAGAAAAAGACAATCAGTTCAGCAGGCTTCGAAACATACGCCACAGGCGGCATATAAAAAGAAAACTTTTTCACTTCACCCTCATACCACAATCACTTTAAACCATTCAACTGCAGCGACAACCCTACGAGTGTAGGGGGTCCTGCAAACCCAGACACCCAACAGATAAATACCCACTGACCACCATCAGCCGCATGCGGTTCTCCACCCCATATTTAAGAAGCAGAGATGAAACATGATCCCTCACTGTAAAATCACTGATACATAAGGACATCGCAATTTTTTTATTTGAATACCCCTGCACCAACAAACCCAGAACGTCTTTCTCCCTACATGTAAGCTCTACTTCCATCTCCCAACCTCACGCTTTAAACAGACAGAACCTAAAACCTCCGAGAACTACCACAACAACAAAACCCGGCACACATTAAATCTACCAACCTACGCTATCCATCATTTCGAAAAATGACAACAAGAAAAATGACACTAACTAAAAGCCAGGCGTATAACCAGCACAAACTAAAGACACAAAGAATAAACTTACATAAAAACCAGAAAACCCATATGAGTTTTAGCGCGCAAGCCTGGAACCACCTAGGAAACTTCAGACTTGCAATTATTCGCTTACAACCCACTACAACACCACTCACCGACTCGGCAAATGATTAAGCGTACCGGTTTGGGGTTTGGTGCAGTTTCTGTTCAAGAAACTGGAGCAGCGCCAGGTTGCTGGCTCGCCAGTGACGAATCCGGACCGGGATCAAGGGGCACGTTTTTTTTCGCAATCCGGGCCGTGCATAGCTATGTACCGCGTCTGTGCCCCGGCCATTGCGTTAAATCAAGGCCTCGATCTTCGCCGGATAAATCCCGGCGCAGAAGCCTTGTTTTTTGATCCCTGACGCAATGGCACCTCATGAAAACACTCTCATCGACACCCGATTTCCTGGCGCGTTTTGTCGCCCTTGGCAGCTTCCCTCAAGACCAGTTTTTACCGCGCCCAACCTTTAAAAACGTGGTCGCCGAAGCCTTCAAGCAGGCCATGCTGGAGGCATACCCCGGGCTCAAGGCCGATGTGTCACACGCGCACATTAGCCAATCACTGCCCTCGGCCGATGCTCAACCCGCCCCGGCACCCGATCCACCCAGCACCTGGCGACTGATCGCGCCATCGACCCTGCTGATTCAAGGTTTTATCGATCAGCGCACACTCAACCTGTCAGCGGACAGACACCGCCTCACCATTGATCAGAAAGTCGAAAATCCCGCGCCCTTGAGCGTGAGCATGGCAACCCTTGAGAAGCTGCTCAATGAGTGGGCCCCTCAGGTGATCGATGTTTTCGCCCAAGCCTTGATCCATTTCTGGAGCACCCCCTCACCCGCCGGTGTCAGCCCCTGGCTATGGTTGAGCCGGGTGCTGCAAGTCGGCTTGAGCGCCACCCACAACGACACCCATCGCCAGCCCGCATTGACTCAGGAACAGTCAGCCGGGCTGGGCGCCTTGTCAGGCTTCGCGGACAAAGAGCAGCGATTGAAGCTCACGATGGAAACCCCGCTGCACGCTTATCTGGTCAACATCGACACCACCGATGCCCAAGGTCCGCGGCGCTTGCAGATCCCGGGGCTGGCACTGATTACCCGCAGTATCGGTGAGCGCCTGATCGTCATGGCCTGGTCACTGGCCGACGGTGTTGAACTGTTTGACTCACTGCAGGACTTCGCCCTGTCACTGCCCCGGCGCATACCGGGCCTGGCAGATGACAGCCCGGTGGTCTGGAGCTTGTATGAACCTGAAGGCCATTTTTTTCAGGCGTTGGCCCACACCCTGCTCGACAAGACCCTGCACACACTCACGCAATTGGGCGAGACCGCCCGGGCAGAACGCTGGAGCGCAGCCCGACTGGCCCAAGCGCTGGATGAAGAGGCGCTCATGTTTCATTTGTTCAGCCCGCAAGAGTCCACAGATTTTCAGCAACTGCTCAACACTCTCCCCCAATGGTTGACCACCGCATCGCGCTCAGACATTCGCGCCTACAGCCACCTGCTGGCTGATCAAGTGGCGCAACAACAGATTGCAGAGGGCAAAACCTTCCTCGATGACATTCCCTCGCTGCTGGATTTCGCAGTGCAAACCCTCACTGCACGGCTCAAGCAAAACCACCCGGACGACCCTATAGACGTCGCCAGCATCGACATCCACGATATTGCCATCCAGGACCTGCAAATGGCCTGGCTAACAGAAGACGTCATGCCGCTGGCCGAGTTCGCACTGACCTACGTGGGCGGTAAACCGGCGGCGTTTATCGAAGTCAAAGAACGTAGCGGCCGGCCTTTGCCCACTTGGCTGAACGCCAGCTACATCAAAAATCTGCTGGAAGAAATCGACATCGGCTCGCTGTACATCAGCCTGCTTAAAGCCAACCTGGTGGACGATACGGCGCAAGTGACCCGCCGCCTGACACTGTTCAAGTCTCAGTTAAAGGCGCAACTGCCGCTGCTGGCACTGGAGCATAAAATTCGCGGCACTGGCGGGTTCACGGAGGCTGGCTGGCACCTCGTGGCACGTCTGATGGGGTCTAATGCCGTGCCACGCAACAACCTGGACTGCATTCGACAACTGGCTTTCACCTTGTACGACGGCGCCTCTGCCAACCTGGTCAGCAATATGTTTGTACTGGGCTCCAGAGATCTGAGCGCCGGGCCTTTAGTGCTGTTTCGCCCGTTCGCCACCGATTCACTGCTTGAGTTTGCCAGCCGCGAGGCGCTGATGACGGCCATCCAGCAACCCGGCGAACTCCAGGATCTGACCTTGGCCTGGTTATCTGACTCGGTGCGCAGTTACTACGCCGATGGCGGCTTTGAACGCCCACATCTCGAAAGCGTGGTCAATCAGGGCTTTCTCGCCTTGTTGCCACGAAGCCCTGCCCAACTGGTAGATCTGATAATTCAGGGCGACCCGCTGGCTTATGCCTTCGACAGCCACGTCGAGGCCCTGATCACGCTGTCGGACAAACAGACCGTGTCCAGCTCCGAGCGGCGCTGGATTCTGTTCAAGCGCTACGCCTGGATGCTGTTCAACGGCCTGACGTTTTTTGTCAGCGGCCCGTTGCAAAAAGCCGCCTGGGTTTTCCAGACCCTGGTCAGCATCGACGAAACGCTGCAAGCCCGAATCGAAAGCGACCCCGAGGCGGCCAAACAAAGCGTGATCAGCCTGCTGCTCAATCTGAGCCAGGCGCTACTGCACGAAGGGCTGAGTTTTCACGCAGCCCTCAATGCACGCTCGCGCCTGCAAGCGGCCCCTGACCTGCCCATGCCAGCGCCTCTGAAACTGCCCACCACATCCGTCCTGAAAGCCCCGCCAGCCAACACGCCGAAACAGGCCGTGAGTCGAAAAACCGGCCCTGATCCTGATGCCCAGGCCGTCAGGTCCTATTCGGCACTGGACTTCTCCTGGTTCAACGCTCAACCCCGCCCATCAGCCAGTCAACGTGCCGCCCTGGACACCTTCATCAGCGATCTCGAGGTGAGCAGCGGCACGGCCATTGAAGTCGGTCCGCTAAAAGGCCTGATCAACTTCGAGAACAACACGTACGCCGTCATCGATAAAAAAACCTATCGCGTCAGCCGTCAGGATGATGGCGTAGTTATTCAGGACGCCAAACAACCGACCCGCTTGGGACCCTGGTTGATGAGCGATGACACCGGCCACTGGGACTTCGACCTGCGACTCAAACTGCGCGGCGGAGGGCCTAAAAAGCGCATTGCTGTCATGCGCGAAGAAAAAAAACAGGCACTGATGCAATTGATCGCCGAAGAAGCTCGACTGATGACTGAAAAACAGACCCGTGACCGGGTACTGACGCTCACTGAAAAACTGATGGCAACGCCCACCGGTCGCGAAGCAACCTTCTTCGAGCGATATGAAACAGAGTTCACGCAATGGAGTAGCAGCGCCCGTGAGCTGATCAACGTTATCCAAAAGATGAACGACATCACCCCCGTCCCCTCCTTTGAGACCAAAATACAGGCGTTGTGGGGCGAACTGACCCATAAACTATTCAAGATGCAAAACTTCCTCGAAGACCAGCGCAAGGAACTGCCACTTACGGCATTTAGTGAACTGTTCAAAACCCGGCTGGACGATGCCATTACGCAATTGGGGACAAATAATCAGCAGCCTTATCTGGAGATCATCGAACATCTCAAAAAAGCCGAAATACTCGAACGCAAAGCGTTTGATATCGCAGTTCAGGAATCAGAAGGGATAGAAGAAGTCAGTAAATATCCCATACCGCGCAAGTGGCGGATGGCAGACCTGTTTCAGGAGGAGGACAAGTTTTTTTTCGACCGTCACTGGTCTGTCATTTATATGCAAACGCTGCTGGAACTGGTCTTGAACCGCGCCGCCAGCGACCTCAACGCCGAAGAACTGCACGCCTTCAACTACCTGAACACCGATGCCTTCGTCAATATGGGCTGGTCACAGTTAAGGCTGCGCCTTCAGGAGGGGCAGGTCAGCGACGAGCATATCGAGTTTTACGAGTCGGCCATCACCCTCTACCAAGGTTTGACGGCAACCTGCGAAAACCTGATCGCGCTAAAATCGGAACATTTTCGCAACGAATACCTGCCTTCCTTAGTGGCAGCAATCAAACCGCTGAAGACGTTTGCCGAGATGCAACTGTCAAAGGTGATATGGGAGTCTGAAAGCTCAAGCTCAAGCTCAGAGTCTGATGAGCCGCAACCCGGCCCCAGCTGGAAAATCACACTACCCACCGTCAAGGCAAAAGCCGGCGCCCTTCAGCAAAAAGTCTTCAAGACCACAGAAAAACAAGTGCTGGTGGGGGTGGTCCGCGAGCCCAGCCCTGACGATCCAACCGAAATTGTCGATGTGGTCGATGCCTTCAGCCAGATGAAAGTCAGTTCTTACCGGCGCGGGGCGAGCGATGAATGGGAGCAAATCGAAAACCTCAGGCCTGCCACCCCCTCCCTGATTTCTCACGCCAAATCCCTTGCCCGACTGGAAGCCGACGCCATCAAATTGCTGGGCCGAGTCGAGGCCAGCATTCAACAGGCCCGTGCGTTTGCCAAAACCTCGAAAATCCCGATTGAAATCGAAGAAATACTCGAATTCAAAAGCCAGTCACTGGACGAAACCGCGAAACACATGCAAACCCTGCTGTCGGCTGAAGGACCGGACGTCGAGCCGCTGTCGCACAGCCAAAGGGGGATCGCCAATGGGCTGATTGCTCAACTAGAGCTCAATTCAGTGCGACTACGCGCTGAAGGTAAACGTTTGCGTATCAGCCTGATTACCGACTTGCCCCCCACTGCGGCGAATATTGACTACCTCAAAGCCCAAGACCAGGTGGAGATTGTGCGGCTGGGTAAACGTCGCCCGATGAGCGGGCCAAGAAAGGATTACGTGCAGGAATATGAGGTCCGCAGTCGCGATGGCAAAGCGTTGTGGTACGCGCACTTTCATTACAGCTCGCCGGATACTCCCCCAGCAGCCTTTACCGCCGCGCATTTGAAATCGGAGGCGCAGCGCTTTATGAGTGCGCAGGCCTTGTATGCGCAGGCAGGGTCAACGACCGATGTGATTCAAATTTACCGCAGCAAGATCACCCTGGTGCTTGCGGAAAAACTGTTTCTGGCGGTCCAGTAAACGTAATGAAGGCGCCGTACTGGCGCCTTCACGTTGTTACGGCACAGCAAATATGGACAGTTAAACTTATTTTTTTGGAAGCTTAAACGTGAGGAAGACTGTCTTCACACTAACGGTATCGGCACCACTAAGCACCTGCGCTGTAACATGGCCCACGCCTTGTTCTCCAGGACGCGCATTATTGACTGCAGTACATGTTGCCTTGCCATGAGCGTCTGTGCGTTCAACTGGAGACTTAGTAGATATTGATAGGCTTTCTACTCCCCAGCTTACCTGTGCATCAACCAATGGGGCGCCCGATAATTTATATGCATGAAGCGTGCATTGAATTTCTCCATCGTGTTCCACCGTTTCAGCGGACACAGTTATATGGGTGACACCATTAAAGGCCTCAAGAACAACATTATCGATCGTCACTGCACGCTCTGAAGTGGTAAAGACTAAATCCACCTTGGTCACTCCGGTGACTTGATGATCGACACTTTTGACGAACGTCTCACCGTCAGAAACAGTTTCCAGGCTATCGATGCGTTTCCCATTTACCAAAACATAACCGTCGTTGACTCCTTTACGCCGGACTCTATAAGAAAATGTCAGTTTGTAATTTTCGCTTGGTGACAGCCCTTTCACTATTTGCATTGCACTGTGTTGGTTGGCTGCCGAAAGAAGTAGCAGCCCATCCACTACCCGTACTTCCCCCCCGGTATTCGAGGCCCACCCCTCAGCACCCGCAGAAAAATCACCGTTGGTAATAAGGTTAACGGCTGTGTGTTTACTTGCTTTCGGCTTCTTCATTTTACTTGCGCTCCGCATGCTTTAATAGTGACAGCGAGCGCTCAATCTAGCAGCCGCCTCGGATGCTAACTACTGTCACAAATAACAGTTCCGAGCGAATTAAATGGCCGTTGGTCGCCTGCCATTGTTACCAGCGTCTGCTAACAAAACGGTAATTAGTACCCCGTTAAACATCGCCGCCATTAATATTAATTGTCGGCGATGTTCTGACTGGCGTACTACAGCACCACTAACCGATTCGGCAATTGATTACGTGTGCCGGTTTTGGGGACGTGTTTCTCGAGCAGTTCAGCACTGGCTTCGATACAGGCGATGAAGCCCTCTGCGGTATGGCCGAGTGCAACGCGGCGCACGAAATCGCTGACGATGCTGCCCCAATCGCTGTTGTCCAGGCGCTGGGAAATGCCTTCATCAACGATGATCTCGACGTAGCGCTCGGCTTCACTGACAAAAATCAGCACACCGGTACGGTCTTGGGTGTGGTGCAGTTTTTGTTCAAGAAACTGGCGCCGCGCCAGATTACTGGCCCGCCAGTGGCGAACCCGCGCCGGGATCATAAACGTGGTCAGCACCGGGATGCGGAAGATCAAACTGAGAAAGACAAAAGTGGCCCATTGCAGCATGAGCAATGTGTAGATCGTCATGTCGCTGTCTATAAAATGCACCAGCGCCGGTACCACCAGAGCGATCAAGCTGGCCCAGAGTAAGGGGATGTAGCTGTAATCGTCGGCGCGCGGTGCGAGCACGGTGACGATTTCGGCGTCGGTGCGCTGTTCAGCGCGTGTCACGGCCTCTTCAACCTGCCGTTTTTGCTCTTGCGTGAGTAAAGCCATAGGTGTCGATGCCCGTTTTAAAAAAATGAATTACCAGCCGCCCGAAGCGCCGCCGCCACCAAAACTGCCGCCGCCTCCACGAAAGCCACCGCCGCCACCGCCACGTCCAAAACCACCGCCGCCAAAGCCGCCGGAACGCGAGCCGCCACCTCCCCCGGAGTTGCAAATGCCATAGAACTGGCACGCCGCGACCACCACGACGAACGCTAAAAACAACAGCAGCACCACACCGGGATGTTCAGCCAAAAAGTCATCGCCGCCGCCCTGCCCGCTGGCGTAAGCAGGCTCAGCCAACGGCGCGCCGCCCAGCACCTGAAGCATGGCCGCCACGCCGTCGCTGATGCCCTGGCTGAACTGTCCGGCTTTAAACGCCGGGGTGATCACCTGGTTGATGATGACCGACGCTTGCGCATCGGTGAGGCGGTCTTCCAGGCCGTAGCCGACTTCGATGCGAAGTTTACGGTCATCCCGGGCGACGATCAGCAACGCGCCGTTGTTTTCATCCTTTTTGCCAATGCCCCAGGCGCGGCCCAATTGGTAACCAAAGTCTTCGATGGGCTCGCCTTGCAGGTTTGGCACCGTGACCACCACCACTTGCTCGCCGGTGGCTTTTTCGTGGGCTTCGAGGGTCTGTGTCAGTTGTTGACGCGTGGCGGGGTCGAGCATTTGACCGTCGTCCACCACCCGCCCGCTCAGTGTCGGAAAAGTCAGCGCCTGTGCGCTGGCTATAAATAGCCAAAGCAGCAGGCCCACGCCCAGTTTTGATACGCGCATCAGCACCTCGTGTGGTTATTGATACGGTAGGAGCGAGCTTGCCTCGCGATCTTTTGATCTTTAAAAGCAAAAGATCGCGAGGCAAGCTCGCTCCTACAGTAGGGGGCAAGCTGTTAGAACTTCACCTCGGGGGCTTTGTCGGCATTCGGGGTGGTGGCTTCGAAGGTCGCACGCACCGGCAAATCGCTGTACATCACCGCATGCCACAGGCGGCCAGGGAAAGTGCGGATCTCGGTGTTGTAGCGCTCAACCGCGAGAATAAAGTCCCGACGGGCCACGCTGATGCGGTTTTCAGTGCCTTCAAGTTGCGACTGCAACGACAGGAAGTTCTGGTTGGACTTGAGGTCCGGGTAGCGCTCAGACACTACCATCAAACGGCTCAAGGCCCCGGTCAGTTGGTTTTGCGCGTCCTGGAACTGCTTGAGTTTTTCCGGGTTGTCCAAAGTACTGGCATCGACCTGAATCGAGGTGGCCTTGGCCCGCGCCTCAATCACTGCCGTGAGGGTCGCCTGTTCTTGCTTGGCCGCGCCCTTGACCGTCTCGACCAGGTTGGGGATCAAGTCGGCACGCCGCTGGTACTGGTTCTGCACTTGCGACCAGGCCGCCTTGACCTGCTCATCCAGCGTCGGGATGGTGTTGATCCCGCACCCCGCCAGCACGCTGCTGAGGGCCAGCAATGCGACAACCTTCCAGCCCATCCGTTTTACGCTCTGTATGTGCATGCATCGACACTCCGTTTTAATTCCATTGCGTTCATTGACCCGCCAACCCGCTTAAAACTCCCTGACAGCGCGCCAATATCTCCCGGCACCACTGGATTGCGCACGGCGAATCAGCTAAAAGACTGCATCCTGCGCAGGAATACTCACTTTAACGATAGGATATTTCCTTAAGTTGAGTAGCTCATGCGCCTTTCCCAGAACAATATCGCTACGAAAGCGCGGGCCTCCCTTCGCGTTAACCAAGCGGCCGCGTAGAAGAATCTCATGAGAAACCTGTGTTTGCTGGGCCTGGCCATCAGCCTGGCCAGTCCTTCGGTATGGGCCCAAACCCCGACAGCGCCGCTCCCGCCCAAAGACGTTTTTGTCGCAGACCTGATGAAGCAAATGACCGAAGCCGAAAAAATCGGCCAGTTACGCCTCATCAGCATTGCCACCGACATGCCGCGCGAACTGATCCGCAAGGAAATCGCTGCCGGGCACATCGGCGGCACCTTCAACTCGGTGACCCGCGACGAAAACCGGCCCATGCAAGACGCTGCCATGCGCAGCCGCCTGAAGATTCCGATGTTTTTTGCCTACGACGTGATTCACGGCCATCGCACGATTTTCCCGATCAGCCTGGCCCTGGCGGCCAGTTGGGACATGGACGCCATAGCCCTGAGCGGGCGTGTTTCTGCCCAGGAAGCCAGCGCAGACGGCATCGACATGACTTTTGCGCCGATGGTCGACATTGCCCGCGACCCGCGTTGGGGGCGGACCTCGGAAGGTTTTGGCGAAGACACTTATCTGGTCTCGCGCATCGCTGACGTCATGGTTAAGGCTTATCAGGGCCTCTCCCCCGCCCTGCCCGGCAACATCATGGCCAGCGTTAAACACTTCGCGCTGTACGGCGCTGTTGAAGGTGGACGGGACTACAACATCGTTGATATGAGCCCGACACGCATGTTCCAGGATTACCTGCCGCCCTATCATGCCGCGATAAAAGCCGGGGCTGGCGGGGTGATGGTGGCGCTCAACTCGATCAACGGCGTGCCGGCCACCTCCAACATGTGGCTGATGCAAGACCTGCTGCGCAAAGACTGGGGTTTTAAAGGCGTGGCCATCAGCGACCACGGCGCGATTATTGAGCTGATCAAGCATGGCGTGGCCAAAGACAACCGCGAAGCTGCCAAGCTGGCGATCAAGGCCGGTATCGACATGAGCATGAACGACAAGGCCTACGGCGAAGAGCTGCCGGGCCTGCTGAAGTCAGGCGAAGTGCCGCAGAGCGATCTGGACAATGCCGTACGTGAAGTGCTCGGGGCCAAATACGACATGGGCCTGTTTGCCGACCCGTACCTGCGCATCGGCAAGGCCGAAGATGACCCGGCCGACACCAACGCCGAAAACCGCCTGCACCGCCAGGAAGCCCGCGATGTGGCACGCAAGAGCCTGGTGCTGCTGAAAAACAACAACCAGACCCTGCCGCTTAACAAGCAGACACGCATTGCCCTGGTCGGCCCGCTGGCCAACTCCAAGGTCGACATGCTGGGCAGTTGGTCCGGCGCCGGGGTGCCTGCGCAATCGGTGACCGTGTATGAGGGCCTGCAAAAGGCCATGGGCCAGCAAGGCTCGGTCACCTATGCGCGGGGCGCGAACATCTCCGACGATCCAAAAATCGCCGAGTACCTGAACCACATCAATACCGGCGGGATCGACGTCAAAGACGACCCGCGCCCGGCCCAAACAATGATCGACGAAGCGGTCAAAGCCGCGCAGCACGCTGATGTGGTCGTCGCCGTGGTGGGTGAGTCGCGAGGCATGTCCCACGAGTCATCGAGCCGCACCTCGCTGGACATTCCTGACAGCCAACGCGCCTTGATCAGCGCACTCAAAACCACCGGCAAACCCTTGGTCCTGGTGCTGATGAACGGCCGCCCGCTGTCGATCGAGCAAGAACAGGCGCACGCCGATGCCGTGCTGGAAACCTGGTACAGCGGCACCGAAGGCGGCAATGCGATTGCCGACGTACTGTTCGGTGACTACAACCCGTCTGGCAAGCTGCCGATCACCTTCCCACGCTCTGTTGGCCAGATTCCTAGCTACTACAGCCACCTGAGCATTGGCCGCCCCTTTACGCCGGGCAAGCCGGGCAACTACACCTCGCAGTACTTCGACGCCGAGAACTCACCGCTGTACCCGTTCGGCTATGGCCTGAGCTATACCGACTTCAGCCTGTCGCCAGTCACGCTGTCGTCGAAAACGTTGAAGCCCGGGGGCACCCTCACCGCCAGCGTCACGGTCAAAAACACCGGCAAGCGCGATGGCGAGACGGTGGTGCAGTTGTACCTGCGTGACGTCACCGCCTCCATGGCCCGCCCGGTCAAGGAGCTGAAGAACTTCGAAAAAGTCATGCTCAAGGCAGGCGAGCAGAAAGTGGTGCGCTTCACCCTCAGCGAAGACGACCTGAAGTTTTACAACGCGCAATTGAAGTACGCCGCCGAGCCGGGCGAGTTCGACGTGCAAATCGGTCTCGATTCACAAAACGTGCAGCAAAACAGCTTCGAATTGTTGTAACCACACGCAATAACCGAAAAGGTCTGCAAGGGCCTTTTCGGCCCCTCTTTTAAGCATTTTGTGCTTGACCTTTATGATCTTTGCGCCCGCCTGAAAATGCGTTCGGACAGGGCTGTTTTTTGTGGTAGGGTTCGCGCCCTCAAAATTCAGACGGCTCGATTGGGTGCTGCAAAATTCAGTGACAAGCGGTTCACTCCAGCGTCTATGCGGCCTACATGGTTTATCAACCCTTCATACACACTTTACGCACAGAGTTATCCACAGGTCGTACATTGCACAGCGCCACTAAAACGCATATCTTGTATCTGTCGCGCCAAAAACACCTACATATAGGGTTTTAGGCCAATAACCCAACACAACTCAGACGAGAATTTCAAGCCCTTTTCTCGCGCCTGTCGGGTTAAACCAAACGCAGTTCTCAAAGTCCAAACCGCTCATGCGGATGGCAACCGTTTTCCGGCTCCACAGCAGGAAAGCGGCCCGGGTGTTGCAGTAAAAATACTGTCACCCACGAGGAATACGGTTTGAGGCTGCACGCACAGACCAAGACTTCGGCACGGAAGCGGCTTAACCCCCCCTTTCTGTACGTCCCGAGGTTGTTATGCCCGGTTCATGATCGGTTGTAGTGCTTCAGGACGGAACGGTGGGCCCCCAAAAGGAGCCCAAATAAACATAGAGAATGTGGAGACACCCCCCCATGCAAACCGACACAGCTCGCGAGAACTCGCAGGGTTCCGATTCAAATCTGGATCTGTCTGCGACCGCGCCAGGCCAATTGCGCGTGATCAAACGTAACGGAACCGTAGTTCCTTACACCGACGACAAGATCACCGTCGCCATCACCAAAGCGTTTCTCGCAGTTGAAGGTGGCAATGCTGCTGCCTCGTCACGAATCCACGACACCGTTGCGCGCCTGACTGAACAAGTCACCGCGACCTTCAAGCGTCGCATGCCATCGGGTGGCACGATCCACATCGAAGAAATCCAGGACCAGGTTGAACTGGCCCTGATGCGCGCCGGCGAGCAAAAAGTCGCGCGTGACTACGTGATCTACCGCGACTCGCGCGCCAAAGAACGCGCCACTCGCGCCCCGGCCGAAAGCGCCGTGGTTGCTCACCCGACCATCCGCATCACCCGCGCCGACGGCACGTTCGCGCCGCTGGACATGGCCCGCCTGAACACCATCGTCAGCGAAGCCTGCGAAGGCCTGGCAGAAGTCGATGGCGACCTGATCCAGCGCGAAACCCTGAAAAACCTGTACGACGGCGTGGCCCTGAGCGACGTCAACACCGCCCTGGTGATGACCGCCCGTACCCTGGTTGAGCGTGAGCCCAACTACTCGTTCGTGACCGCCCGCCTGCTGATGGACACCCTGCGCGGTGAAGGCCTGGGCTTCCTGAACGTTGCCGAAAGCGCTACCCACCACGAAATGGCTGACCTGTACGCCAAGGCACTGCCGGCTTACATCGCCAAAGGTATCGAATTCGACCTGCTGAACCCGGTGCTGGCCACCTTTGACCTGGAAAAACTGGGCAAGGCGATCAATCACGAGCGCGATCAGCAGTTCACCTACCTGGGCCTGCAAACCCTGTACGACCGTTACTTCATCCACAAGGATGGCGTGCGTTTCGAACTGCCGCAGATTTTCTTTATGCGCGTGGCCATGGGCCTGGCGATCGAAGAGAAGCAAAAAGAAGACCGCGCGATCGAGTTCTACAACCTGTTGTCGTCGTTCGACTACATGGCCTCGACCCCGACCCTGTTCAACGCCGGTACTCAGCGTCCTCAGTTGTCCAGCTGCTACCTGACCACCGTGCCGGACGACCTGTCGGGCATCTACCACGCGATCCACGACAACGCCATGTTGTCCAAATTCGCTGGCGGCCTGGGCAACGACTGGACCCCGGTTCGTGCTTTGGGTTCGTGGATCAAAGGTACCAACGGCAAGTCCCAGGGCGTGGTTCCGTTCCTCAAGGTTGTGAACGACACCGCCGTCGCCGTCAACCAGGGTGGCAAGCGCAAAGGCGCTGTCTGTGCCTACCTGGAAACCTGGCACATGGACATCGAAGAGTTCATCGAGCTGCGTAAGAACACCGGTGATGACCGTCGTCGTACCCACGACATGAACACCGCCAACTGGATCCCTGACCTGTTCATGAAGCGCGTCTTCGATGACGGCAAGTGGACCCTGTTCTCGCCGTCCGAAGTACCGGACCTGCACGACCTGACCGGCAAGGCCTTCGAAGAGCGTTACGAGTACTACGAAGCCCTGACCGAGTACCCGGGCAAGGTCAAACTGTTCAAGACCATCCAGGCCAAAGACCTGTGGCGCAAAATGCTGTCCATGCTGTTTGAAACCGGCCACCCATGGCTGACTTTCAAAGACCCGTGCAACCTGCGCAGCCCGCAGCAGCACGTGGGCGTGGTTCACAGCTCGAACCTGTGCACCGAGATCACCTTGAACACCAACAAGGACGAGATCGCTGTATGTAACCTGGGCTCGATCAACCTGCCTAACCACATCGTGGACGGCAAGCTGGACACCGCCAAGCTCAAGCGCACCATCGACGTCGCCGTGCGCATGCTCGACAACGTGATCGACATCAACTACTACTCGGTGCCGCAAGCGCGCAACTCGAACTTCAAGCACCGCCCGGTAGGCTTGGGGATCATGGGCTTCCAGGACGCGCTGTACCTGCAGCACATCCCTTACGCCTCGCAAGCCGCTGTTGAGTTTGCCGACAAGTCGATGGAAGCAGTCAGCTACTACGCGATCCAGGCGTCCTGCGACCTGGCGGACGAGCGTGGCGCTTACGAGACATTCCAGGGTTCGCTGTGGTCCAAAGGCGTGTTGCCACTGGATTCGCAACAGATCCTGATCGAGCAGCGCGGCCAGAAGTACATCGACGTTGACCTGAACGAATCCCTGGACTGGGCACCGGTTCGCGCCCGTGTACAAAAAGGTATTCGTAACTCCAACATCATGGCCATCGCACCGACCGCCACCATCGCCAACATCACTGGCGTGTCGCAGTCGATCGAACCGACGTATCAAAACCTGTACGTGAAATCCAACCTGTCGGGCGAATTCACCGTGATCAACCCGTACCTGGTTCGCGACCTCAAGGCTCGCGGTCTGTGGGATTCGGTCATGATCAACGACCTGAAGTACTACGACGGTTCCGTGCAGCAGATCGAACGCATCCCGCAAGAGCTCAAAGAGCTGTATGCCACCGCGTTTGAAGTCGACACCAAGTGGATCGTTGACGCGGCCAGCCGTCGTCAGAAGTGGATCGACCAGGCTCAGTCGCTGAACCTGTACATCGCCGGCGCATCAGGCAAGAAACTCGACGTCACCTACCGCATGGCCTGGTACCGTGGTTTGAAAACCACCTACTACCTCCGTGCCCTGGCGGCGACCAGCACCGAGAAGTCCACCGTTAACACGGGCAAGCTCAACGCAGTATCGAGCGGCAAAAACAGTGAAGACGTAGCAGCAGCGCCTGCTGGCCCGGCCCCCGTGCCAAAAGCCTGCGCGATTGACGAGCCGGATTGCGAAGCTTGCCAATAAGCTGAATGGCCAGGCGGCTTGACCGCCTGACTAAAAACCCCCGTTAAGCCCTGGATACAGTTGGGTTTGGCGGGGGTTTTGTTTTTTGGGGTTGTCACCCAAGCTATTAACGGCTAGCACGCTTAACATGCTTACGTTGTTCAACGGTAAGAACTATCAACACACAGGCATTAAAAAAAATAACCGAAGCTACGATGCTATCGACTGTTATTTTAAAAAAAACACTTTGGATAAGCACCGCAAACGCGGGTGCTGCAGATAAACCTATTGTAGTGAGCGATGCACCTAACCACGCAATTGCGAACTGCAAGGCAACCTGAATCAAGAACATAAAAGACGATAGCAACACCACATCAACCCAAGCGACCTCGATCGTTGAAAACAAATCAAATTTTAGACACAGACCAAAACAGCAGAACACCACCAAAATACTCCGTAAAGCATTAACCTTTATTGGAGACTGCTTGAGAACACCGAGCCTCGCTGACACGCGCGTGTTTATATAGATAGATATACCGCACAGTATAGACAAGACAATACCAGCATTAATACCAGCCCCGTAACCACCTGCTCCGGAGACTGCAATACCACCTCCAGCACTGGCTATAAAAACGGCACTTAAAACGACAAGAATCGAAAGCAAGATATTGAGTACACTCAACCGAACACCCTGCGTAAAGGGCAATATTATCGCCCCCACAGAGACCGCAATTGAGGAAAAAGCCCCCGGAAGCAAATATTTGATAGCCCAAAAACCAGACACCCAGCTTAGCAGCGTAAAAAAATTTATTAATCCATACAAATAGACACAACGAATAAAGCCTGGACGCTGCCTAAAATCGGTAAACACACAACTGAATTTAACGCCTGAGCGCAGCCAGTCCTTCAGCATCAAACCCGCCATAAAAATCAATGACAGCAACGAGAAGCAAAACATCAAAACAAACGGATCAATCTCACGATACAAGAAATACGCTGAATAGATCATCCTAAAAGCATCGCCGCTTAAAAATACTAACAACGCGACTACGCCTCCCACCACGCCACCTTTAAATTGTAATCTCACATCCCTCTACCATTTCCTGACACGATTTAATTAACGACTTCCCATAGACTGTAAGCTCTGCATGTTCATAGACAACACCCAGCGTCTGGAAAAACTTATCCTTAAATGAAGCCTCATTACCACGCTCATTATAATTTGTTCTAACTTTACTAAAATCCAAAGCACTTGGATCAGCTTTATATATCTTTTCAAACACATAAATAGTTCGTGCCAGCACAAAGGCAGCATGATAAATAGCGCTGAGTGGTCTAGCCTGTTTGCGAAAAGGGGTCGGATACAATCTGTCATTATGATTTTCAAAAAGCGGATCATGCACCCAATGCGCATATAATAAATTGTGTGCTGACTCGTGAACCACGTGCTCTATGTACCTAGAGACAGTATCGCGCACTGAACACGAACCCACATAAATCATACCCAAGGCATTAAAATTAGTTCCCGCCCGACAGTATCCAGACTGAAAAATTCTAATCTCATCTACGACCTGCGTCATTTCAGCATACAACGCATCGTCCGCACGCCTAATGATATCAAGCGCATGAATCATCAAACTCCTGGATACCAGAAATTCGCTCTCACTACCAATCTCCTTTGGCAAAGCAACATTGGCATCCGCGTCATCATAAGTCTTTCTAATATCTGAATAGACGACAGAACTGCATATTTCATTTTGCAACCCCGACGACATTAAAAAGGGAAGTACCTCTAGATTAGAGTGGCGCTCGATACTTGAAAAATATAATAACCTTTCACTTAAACTCTTGCTAACCTCCTCTCCACGCACGTAGTAACTCATCAACGTTTCATGGGCTGCAAAAAAGAAAGGAGGCGCTTTAGGGCAGTTACGATACTCTGAAATCAACCCAAAAAAACAGCTGTCTTCCTGACCAATAGATCTCAACAAATATTCAAAACTTGCCCACAACCTCGCCGAAACATTTTCGAACAGTGTAGTCGCCACCTGCACATCAGGAGCAGCACTAATAGTGTACATCGCGGACACCTCTTTATTTTTTTATAAAAACCGCCGATTCAACACCCACCACTACAACATTCGGGACGCCCAATTTCATCACGTGCAGCGAAGCACAATGCCCAAGTAAAAGCCGGGCAACAGACTCTGCCATACCATTACCGAGCAGCGCCTCAAATGCATATCCATAGGCAAGACGAACACTGGCATTAAAATTTTCGTTCACGCCCAAAAAATAAATGAAGCCCCCAACATCAATATGCAAGCAACTGTGCAGCGGCTGACTGCATTTATCTACAGAAAATACAATTTCACCGGACACTTCAATACCCGAGCCGCCCACCTCACCCATACCCTGATTAAAATGAATATCTCCCATATAAAAGAACGCGTTGTCATGGGCAACAGGTAAAAACAGGGTGGCTCCCTTTTTAAAAAAGGTGCAGTCGACGTTGCCGCCATATTCATCAGCGTCAATCGATGACAAACCCTCCCCCTTGCCCACTGGGTCAGAGCAACGAATACACCCGATCATCAACTCTTGCCTGACTGAAAGCAGGCTCAACCCTGTGTCGCTCTGGCTCACAGGAATGCCACGATCTCCAGTGATCTGCCAACAAATGACCTCCTCTCCCACCACAGGCTGGCTGTATTTTTCATTTATAAACTCTGGCAATATGCCTTGCGAAGACAACCCAACATTCCGAGTAATTCGGATATCCAAGACCGTTATAGCAAGCACATCACCACACTTGCTTCCCTCTAAGAAATACGGACCTGACAACGGATTAAAGTAAGTGCTGACACGATCCAGGCACTCATCAAACCCTAAGTTATCAATCGTTCTCGTCGCGTACGCACGGCCTGGTTTCAAAGAATAGAAATCACTCTCTCGCCCTGAAAACGACTGATAATATTTTTTCTGCCGTGGCAGATCGTCTACTTCACTTATTAATTTCATTTTCCTTTACGACAATTGAGTGAACGAGCCCATACTCAACAGCCTCTTCTGCACTCAGCCAAAAATCCTTATCCGTATCAATTCTGACTTTTTCTATAGGCTGCCCTGTTGCGTCAGAAAAAATCCTGTTAAGTCTTTCTTTCATCTCTATAATTTCTTTTGCATACGCTTCAAAATCCATCGCTTTACCTTGAAAACCACCTGAGGGTTGATGAAGTAAAAAACGGGTATTGGGCAATGAATAGCGATTTTCTTTATCCGCAGCAACATAGATAAGTGCACCCGCACTTGCCACCCAGCCCGAGCCAATGGTGATGACCACCGGCTTAATAAAGCGTATCGCATCAAATATCATATCCCCTGACTCTACATGCCCCCCAGGCGAGCTAATAAAAACAATAATTGGCTCATCACTCATATAGGCAAGCGCATGCAGTTGCTGCACGGCATCCTTGGCCATTTTGGTATTTATCTCTCCTGTAATAAATATTTTTCTTGCCGCAATCGTGCTGTCTAACAACTTGGAACTTAACGAATCCATCCCTCCCGACTCACGATCCTTCTTCTCACTTAAATGGGGCATCACACATGACCTCTCAGGAAAAATCACTGTCAGATAAGACTCAATTTTTTAATCATGCCGTCCATTATCCATTCACTGTCTTCCCCCTCCTCAACATCAACACCCATCTCCTGCAAGTAACGCACATACTCATGACAATAAACGCTCCCGCCCAACTGATCGCAGCGCTTTAATGCATGCACGGCAAAGTCATACGACTTGTAAACACAATGGAAAATACAGGCCAACTTAACCAGACGATTCGAAACACCCCAAAATTCATCATCATCGAGCCGATGAAAATAAAATGCATCAGCCCATAACCATTGATTGATTCCATTTACCGAACTGCCGTCTACTTTCACACCACGAGGTGATCGAGTACCGTAGCCGGTAAAACAGTGAAACGTGAAGTCGCGCTCAGCTAAAAAAACATCTACATCACGAAACAAAGGCTGCCCTACATATTTTTCTACAAAAGAAACTTCTATATGTATACCCAAGAGATTTTTTATATTTCTACCTCCTGACTTTAAGACTTCCAACTCATACCCTTGCACATCGATATCAAGATAATCGAAATGTGCATCAGAAAACACAACATCGAACCCATAGGTCTTAATAGTTTTATCTTCTCAACCCTATAAAAAAACTCCATGCCGGAATAGAACTCCAGACATGCTTTATTGGGAGCCAACATCGATGAACACGAGGCTAATTGACAGACATGCATCTCATGGATACCCCCATCGCCGATCGCCACATTGTGGATCTTATCGATTGCTCTATTCGTCAACCACTTATTAGCCTTAGCATCCGGCTCCACTGCCGTTACGACACAGGCATTACTATCTACTAACGCCTCATAATGAAACCCCTCCGGAACAGCGCGGGCACCTACGTCAATTATTTTTATCTTGTTTGCGGACAGGTCAAACGGAAATTTCATAAAGGGCCTCATATACGGAAACATGCAGGCGTGCCTGCCTCATAAAAGACACGCCTGCAAACCATGAGAAGGACTTGTACTAATTTGTCACTGCCAGAACGACCTTTCCATTTTTCCCATTCAACCCAAATATTTTTTTCAGGTCAATTTCTTGAACAGCGGGTACTTTTTTGCTTTTACATTTGCTAGCCATAACGCACCTCATAAATTTTAGTTATGCAGCGGTACATTTACGCAAATTACAAATAAAGCTATAACTCACTATGCAAGCAAGGTCAAAATATCATGACCAATTTCAGACATTTCCTACGCTCACACTTACCCACTCAACTTCAAGACAGAGGTTAAATTTCTTACAGAAAAATCTCACCCCCCTCATGAAATATAGTTAACCATCACCCTAAACCCTTATAGCTCTTGCCTTTAATACAACTCTTTATGAAATCTTTTATTAAACGTACAAGAGCCGAGCTACTGCGATGGTATTTACGCAGCCTTTTGTTCAGGCAGGCTGCAAACGCCAGCTCACCACATTCATCAGGTCGCAGCCATCACGCAGCAAGAGCATGGCCGTGGTTGCCAGGTGTTTGAGGTCGACCGCGTCGGCCTGCTCCATCTCGCGGCTGGAAAAGGTTTCCATCAATTGGGTAACCGCCAGCACACGGGCCATGGCGTTGGCATGCAACACATCCAGCGGCGCGTTGCGGTCAATCAGTAGGGCGGGAATGGTGCAGTCGATAGCAGTTAACGGGATGTAGGGGGATGCAGTCATGAGTAAAGCTCCTTGTTGCTGATTGGAGCCACCCACATTCGTCGCCAAACAAAGGTAGGTGGCAGCTGTACGCAGGTTGGCGAACCGGTAGAACAAGGAATACCGGCAGATCCAAAGATCTCCCACGCACAGCTGCCATAAAGCAGCGCGATGCAAAATACACGCTCTGCCATATATCACAACAACTACACGCAACCATTGTTCATTCCCAAGTCGCCAAACCCGGTCGCCAAACGGCGAGCAACGACTATAGGCGTCGCCCCCTCGGCCCGGCAATTGGCAAACCTGTGCGAAACATCCGGGAAAATCGTGAGCCACGTAACCCTGCCACCTCCTGTAGGAGCGAGCTTGCCTCGCGATCTTTTAAAAAAGATCAAAAGATCGCGAGGCAAGCTCGCTCCTACCGGGGGGGTTACCTTTCTCCCCGCCTAAAACAGTGCACGCGCGCTTCAAAATAAAGCAAAATGCACACCATCCTTATAAAAATACAACTCGGTATGTGCACTTTGAACACCCTTCATTATTACTTCTGCCCGCTTTTATTCAGCATGTTGCCACCTAGTAAAATAGGCCCGGTAATTGCTTTGGCCCAGCCAGGCCACGGACCACGGCCAACCCACTAAAGGCGGAGAAAATCTCATGAGTTCACACGGTGAATTTGCGTTGAGCGAAGCACCCAGCACTGCTCGCAAGGGCCTGCTACCGATATCGATGGTGTTGTTCAGTTTTACCTTTTTCACCGGCACGATGTTCGCCGGCGGCAAGTTGGGCATGGCGTTCAATTTTGTCGACATGCTGTGGATTGCCGCTATCGGCAATGGTTTGCTGGCCCTGTATGCCGCTGCGCTGGCGCTGATCGCATCGCGCAGCGGGCTGAACACGGTGTTGATGGGGCGCTTTTGCTTTGGCGAGGCCGGTAGCCGTCTTTCGGACTTTATCCTGGGGTTCGCCGAACTGGGCTGGTACGCCTGGGGCGCGGCGACGGTGGCGATTGTGCTGGTCAAAATGCTCGGCCTGGCCGAAGGCTTTACCGTCCCGCTGATGATCGTGTTTGGCTTTGGCTTCAGCATCACCGCCATCATCGGTTTTAAAGGCCTGGATGTGCTGTCACGCATTTCAGTGCCGTTGATGCTGGTACTGATGATTGTCTCGATGGCCCTCGCCACCCAGCACGTCGGCGGTTTCAAGGCGCTGGCAGCGGTGATCCCGCATGAAACCATGACCTTCTCGGCCGCGATCACCATGGTCTTCGGCACCTTCGCCAGCGGCGCCACACAAGCCACCAACTGGACGCGCCTGTCGCGCACCGGGCGCATTGCGGTCATCGCCAGCGTGGTCAGTTTTCTGCTCGGCAACGGCCTGATGGTGGTCGCCGGTGCCTGGTGCGCCATCGTTTACCAACAGGCCGATATCGTTGAAGTGATGATGCTGCAAGGCTTGTCGTTTGCCGCAGTGATTATGCTGTGCCTCAACTTGTGGACCATTCAGGGCCCGACCATCTACAACGTGTCGGCCGCCGCCTGCCACTTGGTGCGCACTGAACGTCGCCGCACGATGACCCTGATTGCCGCCGCCATCGGCGTGGTGCTGGCCATCGGCGGCATGTATGAAATGCTGATTCCGTTTCTGGTGCTGCTCGGCTCGGTGATCCCGCCCATCGGCGGCGTGATCATGGCCGACTTCTGGTATCGCCATCACGGCAAGTACCCGCAACTGGCCTCGGTCAGCCTGCCACGCTACAACCTGCGGGGCCTGGTGTCGTATGCCGTGGGCGCCGTGCTGGCCTACTCATCGCCCTGGATCGCGCCGCTGGTGGGCATTGCCGCCTCGGCCCTGTGCTACGTGGTGCTGCTTGAGATTGGCAAACACCGCACGCAGGAGGCGGTTTGAGCCTCACCGTTGAAGAAATTCTGGCGCTGCCCGGCCTTGAAGAAATGGCCGTTCGGGCGGGTGCCCGCAACCTGCATCGCACCGTGCGCTGGTCGTACGTGGCCGAGAACGAAAGCATTGGCGAGTGGGTGATGGGCGGCGAGTTGGTGTTTGTCACGGGGATCAACCACCCCCGCGATGAAGCCAACCTGCTACGCCTGGTGCACGAAGGTGATGCCAGCGGCATTGCCGGGCTGGTGATTCTGACCGGCGAGGCGTTTATCCGGCGCATCCCCCAGGCCGTTGTAGAACTGGCCGAGCACTATGGCTTGCCGCTGATAGAGCAGCCGTACCTGCTGAAGATGGTCATCGTCACGCACCTGATCGGCACGGCGCTTGTGCAAATGGCCCAGGCCAAGCGCTCGCGCCATGACATTCTGGCGCAGTTGCTCAGCGGCGATTACCCGAGCCTCGCCACCGCCCGCCAACGTGCCGCGCATTTAAAGCTGCCGCTGGACAGCCCGCGACGCCTGGTAGCGTTGCGCCTGTCGGCGGTTGCTACGCTGTTTGACAGCCACGCCCCGGATGAAGCCGAGCGCTTGCTGCAACTGATTCGTCAGGGCGTCCAGGACCACCTCGACGCCTGGAGCCGTGCCCTGCCAGATGCGCTGCCAGTGGTGGTGCAAGGCGATCTGTTTATCTTGCTGCTGGCCGAGCACGACAACGTACGCGCCGACCTGGCCCGCCTCTCTCAGCAGTTGCAACCGGTGATCGGTGACCTGGCGCTGTTTATGGGGCTGGCAAGCAAGGTCGACGCCTGTGAGCACTACCCTCAAGCCCTCAATCAGGCCCGTCAGGCGCTGGACGTTGCCGAGAACCTGCGCCCGGCCACCGGCCTGTGCGACTTCAACGAACTGGGGGTGCTGCGCTTGCTGCAGGCCATTGGCGATCGCTCGGTGATCGACCTGTTCGTCAAGCAAACCCTCGGGCGAATGATCGAAAGCCGCCGCAAACAGCCCAACAGTTTGATCGACACCCTGGACGCCCTGCTCCAGGAAAACGGCAACGCCCTCAAGGCCGCGCAGCGTTTAACCATCCACCGCAACACCCTGAACCAACGGATTCAACGTATCGAGCAGCTCAGCGGGCAATCGCTCGATGATCCACTTTTTAGAATGAACGCTTCGGTCGCCCTGCTGGTATGGCGCATGACCGAAGCCCAACGACAGGACCGACCATGAACATCATCAACGCCACCTTGCGCAAAACCCCAGGCCTGTACACGGTCAGCTGTGAAGGCGAGCGCATCAGCGCCATCACCCTGCAAACCGGCAGCGTCGCGGCACAACCCGGCGATATCGACGCTCAAGGCCAATTGGTGATCGCACCGCTGGTTGAGCCGCATATCCATCTGGATGCAGCGCTCACCGCCGGCCAACCCGAATGGAACCTCAGCGGTACGCTGTTCGAAGGCATCGAGCGTTGGGCCCAGCGCAAAGAAACCATCACCCACGAAGACACCAAGCAGCGCGCCCACACCACCATTCGCATGCTGGCCGAAAACGGCATTCAGCACGTGCGCACCCACGTCGACGTCACCGACCCGACGCTCGCAGCGCTCAAGGCCATGCTCGAAGTGCGCGAAGAAGCGCGCCACCTGATCGACCTGCAAATCGTGGCCTTCCCCCAGGAAGGGATCGAGTCGTATGCCAATGGCCGCGAACTGATGACCCGCGCCGTGGAGATGGGCGCAGACGTGGTGGGCGGGATTCCGCACTTTGAAAACACCCGCGATCAGGGCGTCAGCTCGATCAAGTTTTTGATGGACCTGGCCGAGCGCACCGGTTGCCTGGTGGACGTGCACTGTGACGAAACCGACGACCCGCACTCGCGCTTTCTCGAAGTGCTGGCCGAAGAAGCTCGCGTGCGCGGCATGGGCAGCCGGGTCACGGCCAGCCACACCACCGCCATGGGTTCTTACGACAACGCTTACTGCTCCAAGCTGTTTCGCCTGCTCAAGGCCTCGGGCATCAACTTTGTCTCGTGCCCGACCGAAAGCATCCACTTGCAGGGCCGTTTCGACACCTTCCCCAAACGCCGCGGCGTGACCCGCGTGGCCGAACTGGACCGCGCCGGCATGAACGTCTGCCTGGGCCAGGACTCGATCAAAGACCCGTGGTACCCGCTGGGCAACGGCAACATCCTGCGCGTGCTGGATGCCGGTTTGCACATCTGCCACATGATGGGCTTTGAAGACCTCAAGCGCTGCCTGGACCTGGTCACCGACAACAGCGCGCGCACCCTCAACCTGGGCGAAGGCTATGGCATTGCCGTCGGCCGTCCGGCCAATCTGGTGATCCTCGACGCAGAAAATGATTACGAAGTGTTGCGCCGCCAGGCCAAGGCTCGCGTCTCGATCCGCGCCGGTAAGGTGCTGATGAACCGCGTTCCTGAGCGCGTTGAGCTGATCGGCGCCTGATCAAGTCCTGCCAGCCGCCGCCCCGGGGCAGCGGCTGGCGGGTTATCGAGCCCTGCACGTTTACGGCATAATGTGCACCGCTGGACAACCCGACCTTGGGCTAACGCACACTAAAAAGCATGGATGTATGGATTCCTCCCACCTTTTGTATCTGCTGTACGGCGGTAATGCCGTTTACCGCCAAGAAGCCAAACTCAGCATTCTGTCGGCCCTGCGCGAACGCCGCGTGCCCGACAGTTTCACCATCACGTTAATGACCGACGAGCCCCAGACCTTTGAAGGCTGGCCCGTCACAGTCATCGCCCTGAGCACCGAGACACTGGCACAGTGGAAAGGCGCCTACGGCTACACCCATCGCCGCAAAGCCTGCGCTATCGCCGCTGGGGCCAAACTCGCGGACAAAACCATCTTCGTCGACACCGACACGGTGTTTTTCAAAGACCCGGCCCTGCTGTTTGAACGCATCAGCGATCAGCAGTACTTAATGGATGAATTTGAGTGGGAGTGGGCTGAGGCCAAGTTGCGCGCCGACTACGTGGCGTTTTCAGATGAGCTGATCGCCAACGGCAAAGCCCCTGCCGACAGCCTCAAGCTGTATAACAGCGGCATTTGCGGCATGACTCGCGCCAATGCCGGGGCGCTGGACAAGGCCATCGCGCTGATTGATGAATGGAACCGGCATTACGCCAAGCTGCACACCATCGAGCAGATCGCCGTGTCCTTTGCCATGGCCGGCACGAACGTGGTGACTGCCAATGACTGCATCCACCACTACTACTCCAAAAAACGCTATCACCACACGATGAACCAAGGGTTCTTCGAGCATCACGGTGAAAGCTACCACGCCGAACTGCCAACGCTGGCAGCCACGGTGCCGGTGCACTTCCCCAAGCCGTCGTTGCTCGCCAAGGTCAAGGCGCAACCGCGCCTGATCGCCGTCAGCAAGGCGTTCAGGCCAGCGGCCAAGTTGATGATTCAGGGGCAAAAAGTGGCCACGGCGGAGTATCTGCAACCTTATTGCCGCAAAGCCCTGTGGGTCAGGGCGATTGAGTTGCTGCAGCAAAAGCACGCAACCGCCCGGCAAATCGAGCATTTGATCAAGATCTGCATCGCCCCGGCGCATCAGGCCGAGTTCAGGGCGTTGCTTAACGGCTAGAGCTGTAAACCCCTGTAGGAGCGAGCTTGCTCGCGATCTTTTGATCTTTTAAAAGATCGCGAGGCAAGCTCGCTCCTAAGGTTTGCCGGCGGTTATCAGGTCATCTGGATGATGGTCTGCATGATGGTGCTTTGGGTCGAGATGGTTTTGGCGTTCGCCTGGTAGTTGCTCTGAGCCTTGATCAAGTCGACCAGTTCGTTGGTCAGGTTGACGTTGGAGTCTTCCAACGAGTTGGAGGCAATGGCGCCCAATGTACCGGTTTTCGGCACGTCAAAACCGGCCTGGCCCGAGGCGTAGGTTTCTTTCCAGGCGGTGCCGCCCACTGGCTGCAATCCCTGCTCGTTGGTAAAGCTGGCCAGGGAGATCTGGCCAATGGCACGGCTCTGGTTGTTGCTGAAGTTGGCGAACATCACGCCCGAACCATCAATGGTCAGGTTGTTGATATGGCCGGTCGCGTAGCCGTCCTGGGTCGGCGGGTTGCGGGCGGTGTCGGTGTTGTACTGAGTGGTATTGGCCATGTTGATGGCAATGCCCTTGTCGTTGGCCGCCGCACCATTGGACACCCACGCACCGTTCACGGTCGCGCCCGGCATCCAGTTACTGATGGTCAGCGTGCTGCTGACGATCGGGTCCTCGCCCGCCACCGGGTTTGGCGTGGTCACACTGACCAACCCGCCGCTGGAATCAAAGGTCATGGTCGAAGCCACGGGCGCCTTGGCGTTTTCGCCGGTGGCTACGCTGCCATCGGGGTTGCGGCCGTCAATCAGGGTGTAGGTGTTCCAGGTGTTGGAGCCGGTCTTGACCATGTACTGATCCATCGGGTGCGGGTTGCCCTGGGTATCGTAAATGGTGGTGCTGAATTTTTTGCTGTAGGACGACGTCTCATTCGGGTCGAACGGCGTGGTGGTCTGGTTGATCACGTCCGACGTGGAGTTCAGGTTGATCGTCGAGTCCACTTTGCTGCTGGCCTTGGGGGCCAGGTTCGAGGTGTCGATGCGCAGATCGGTCAACACGCTGGTGTTGATCACGCCGTTGGCGTCAACGCCGTAGCCTTGCAGGCGCGCCGTGCCATTGGTGTTGGTCACATAGCCGTCTTTGTCGGCCTTGAACGTACCGGCACGGGTGTAGCTCAGGGCGCCGTTGTCGCTCAGCACGAAAAAGCCGCTGCCTTCAATGCCCATGTCCAGCAGGTTGCCGGTGTTGTTGACCGCACCCTGGCCAAAATTTTGCGACACGTTGGCCAGGTTGACGCCGCTGCCAATGGTCTTGCTGCCCACGCCCAGCTTGCTGGCCGAGTACACGTCCGCGAATTCGGCGCGTGAAGACTTGAAGCCCGTGGTGGCGACGTTGGCAATGTTGTTGCCGGTCACGTCGAGTTGTTTGTTGGCTGCATACAGGCCGCTAAGGCCGATATTGAATGACATATGTCTCTCCTTAAAGGCCTATCGTCTGGACTTTTGATATACCAATGCTGCCCAACCCGGCGAGGTTGAGCATAATTTCGCCACCGGTTTTGCTCAGGGTCACGCTGTTGACCGTGGCTGGCAGGTAGGTGGTCAACGCTGTTGTACCGGCGTCGGTTTTGGTCGAGGCGCTGAAGGTGTAAGAGCCCTTCTCCAGCAGCTCGCCCTCGGCGTCTTTGCCGTCCCAGGTGAAGTCGACATTGCCGGCCTTCTGCACACCCAGGTCAATGGTTCTGACCACTTCGCCGTCGGCATCCTTGATGGTGATGGTCGGCCGCGAGTCCGCGTCTTTAACCACCACAGTGCCGTTGAACGGCTTGCCGCTCGACGGGTCGACATAGGCTTCGCCCGTTTGCACGATCACCGAGCGACCGACCAGCGACGACGCTTGCAACGCTTGCGAAGACTGCAAGCCGCCCGACAACGAGGTCACGGTATCGTTGAGGGTGGTGATGCCTTCCAGGCTGCTGAACTGCGCCAACTGCGCGACGAACGCGGTGTTGTCCTGCGGGTCGAGCGGGTTCTGGTTTTTCAGCTGGGTCACCAGCAGTTGCAAGAACGCATCCTTGCCCAGCGACTGGTTACCCGTCACCGCCTTGGACGCTGCGCCCACACTGGTATCGGTGGTGGTGGTCCGGGCAGAGTTGGCGAGGATCTGATTGAGGGTCAAACCACTGGTGGTATCGGTCACGCTCATGAGTGTCGCCCCTTATCACTGACCCAGGGTCAGGACCTTCTGCATCATGGTTTTGGCGGTGTTCATCATTTCTGCGTTGGTCTGGAACGAACGGCTGGCAGAAATCATGTCGGCCATTTCTTCAACCACGTTGACGTTGGGGTAGTACACGTACCCTTTGGCGTCGGCAGCCGGATGGTTGGGTTCATAGCGTGCTTGCAGCTCGCTCTGGTCTTCGACCACGCCCAACACCTGCACGCCCTGGCCGGCAGCGTCCTGATTGTTGAACAGCGAGTCGCCGTTACCGCCCTGCGCGCCCTGGAACATGGTGGCAAACACCGGGTGCCGGGCGCGGTAGGTCTGATCAATGCTCGACGACACGGTTTCGGCGTTGGCGATGTTACTGGCGACGGTGTTCAGGCGGGTGGTCTGAGCACTCATGCCGCTGCCGGCAATGTTGAAAACACTGGCTAGGGACATGACTTACTCTCCGCGCAGGGCTGACATCAGCCCTTTGAATTTGCTGTTGAGCAGCGTAAAGCTGGCCTGAAAGTTGACCGCGTTTTCGGCGTAGTTCGACTGTTCGAGCTGAGCGTCTACGGTGTTCTGGTCGATGGACGGCTGCATCGGCGTGCGGTACTGCAGCGATTCTTCGCCACTGCTCAGGCCTTGCGCTTCGATATGACGGCTGTTGGTCATGTTCAAGGCAAAGGTGCCGTTCTGGTTTTTATCGTTTTGTGCGGCGAGCACAGACGCGAAATCCAGATCCCGAGCCTTGTAGTTCGGGGTGTCGGCGTTGGCGATGTTATTCGCCAATACTTCCGCGCGCTTGGCGCGAAAGCCCAGGGCTTGCTCATGGATACCGAGCGCTTTATCGAAGCTGATGCTCATGTCGGGAAACCTGTGTGGACTGGCCTGAGCGTGTACTTCAGGCATTACATGACATGAACAGAGCAAACCCCGTGCCAGTTTGCGCAGGCCCGTGTTTCAAGGGGTTGCGGTGGGATGGAAAGCGGCAACGGCGCAAAAGCGGCAACGGATTTCCGCTGTCTGCCGCTTTTCTGCCGTTTAGAGAACGGCAAACCCCCTGTAGGAGCGAGCTTGCCTCGCGATCTTTTGATCTTGGCGTGTAGCCGCAGCATCGAGGCGCAGGGTTTTACGACTGCTGCGCAGCCGGACGTAGCCTCGCAAGGCTCGTCAACTGCTACAGGGGTGGTGTGCACCAACAGTCTGTAGGAATGTCCGCCCCGTCTACGACGCCGCGCTGTCGCGTAGCAAACAGGCCACCGATTATCTTCAACCCCCCCAATCGGTTCCCTCTCCTTCGGGAGAGGGCTAGGGTGAGGGTTGCTCTTGTTTTTTGTACATATCCGTTGCTGCGGCAACGGCCACTTAGGGTTCCGGCCTTACGCCGCGTCACTTTGCAAAAGCGGCAAAGTAACCAAAACGCTTTTGCCCCAACCCCTCGGTGCCTCGCTGTGGCTCGGCATGCCCTCACCACAGGCCTTGCTACGTGGGCCCGCCGCGATCGGCCATCCCTGGCCGTGTCGCGGCTAACCCGGCGTCCTGCCGGGTTACCCACTGCGCAAAACCTGCGTTCGGCCAGCGTGGTTTAACGGGGCCTCTTAGATCAAAAACCAGATCAAGATCAAAAGATCGCGAGGCAGCGTTTATTTGGCCTGGTAAATGATCCCCGGGCTGCACTGGACCATCTGGTAATGGTCCGGCAAGCCGTTCAACGCTTCGGAGGCGCCGAGGAACAGGTAGCCACCCGGTTTCAAGGTGCTGTGAATGCGTAGCAGGATGTCTTTTTTCACTTCAGCCGAGAAGTAGATCAGTACGTTGCGGCAGAACACGACGTCGAATTTGCCGAACCCGGCGTAGCTGTCCAGCAGGTTGAAGGGGCGGAACTCGACCCGGCTTTTGATCGGCGCCTTGATCATCCAGCGCCCCGGCCCTTTGGGCTCGAAGTAACGCTGCAAGCGCTCTTGCGACAAGCCGCGGCCGATGGCCAGGTTGTCGTATTCGCCGCTTTTGCAGATGTTGAGCATCGAACTGGACAGTTCGGTGGCAACGATTTGCACGCCCGCTTTCAATTGCCCCAGGTTGCTGCGCTCGAACTCATCAATCGCCATCGACAGCGAGTACGGTTCCTGCCCCGACGAGCACGCCGCCGACCAGATGCGCAGGCGCTGGCCCGGATGGGCCTTGATCAGTTCGGGCAGGACTTTGTTTTTCAGCACTTCAAAGGGGTAGGTGTCACGAAACCACAGGGTTTCGTTGGTGGTCATGGCATCGACCACCTGCTCGCGCAAGCCACTGCGCGGCTGGCTCTGGATGCGCTGAATCAGCTCGCCCAGGGTTTTGATCCCCTGCTGCTCCATCAGTTTGTTAAGACGGCTGGAGACCAGGTATTGCTTGTTTTCACCGAGCAAAATGCCACAGGCTTTTTCCAGGAAGACCCGGAATTGTTCAAAATCCAAATTAGCCGTCGACAAGTGATCGTGCCTCTAAAAACCTATTGATCGCCACGGGCATTGCCCCTAGCTGTGATCTGCTGCCTTGATCCGGTCAACAACCCGGGATGCCAGGTCATCAGGGCGGAACTTGGCCAAAAAGTCATCCGCACCGACTTTCTTGACCATCGCCTGATTGAAAACACCGGACAACGACGTATGCAGAATAATGTGCAAGTCTTTCATCCGCGGATCGTTACGGATCTCGGCGGTCAGGGTGTAGCCGTCCATTTCGGGCATTTCGATGTCCGAAATCATCATCAAAAACTCGTGCGCCGGGTCCTTGCCTTGATCAACCAGCGTGCGCAGGTACTCCAGCGCCTGGCGCCCGTCATTGAGTGAAACCACCTCAACCCCGACCGATTGCAGGCAACGGGCAACCTGTTTGCGCGCCACCGACGAATCATCCACGGTCAGCACCCGCAACGACAGGGCCTTTTCCTGGGTGTCGACATCCACCACACCGTGGGAAATGGTCTCCGGTGAAGGCGACACTTCGGCCAGCACTTTTTCTACGTCGATGATTTCGACTAACTGATCCTCCAGTTGAGTCACAGCTGTCAAATAATGGTCACGTCCGGCGCCCTTGGGTGGCGGATGTATAGCTTCCCAATTCATGTTGACGATGCGCTCCACCGAGCGCACCAAAAAGCCCTGAGTCTTGGTGTTGTATTCGGTGATGATCACAAACGGATTGCTCTGGTCTTTCAGAGCGCCCGCGCCGGTGGCCATCGCCAGATCGAGAATCGGGATGGTTGCACCGCGAATGCTGGCCACACCGCACACCACCGGGTGGGATTTGGGCATCAACGTCAGCTTGGGGCATTGCAGCACCTCACGAACCTTGAACACGTTGATCCCGTAAAGCTGCGGCCCATCCAGACGAAACAGCAACAGCTCCAGGCGGTTTTGCCCGACCAGTTGAGTGCGCTGGTTAACCGCATCCATCACCCCAGCCATACTCAGCTCCTTTAAAAATCGTTAAGTTGCGACACGCTGCCCGGTAAACGGCACGGGCTTTGCTATTTATCCGCCATGAAGCCGAAAACGACAAAAACCTGCCACCGATCACGCTTTCAGCCCTTGCGTCGCTGCGCACTGCGCCTGCTCGCGCCCGTGTGCCTGCTGAGTGTAGGCACACCTGCCGGTGCCGACACGTTTACCTCACCTGACCAGCTTATCGGCGTGACCCAGGGGTTTCTTGAGTTCACCGTCGAAGACTATTTGGCCACGGGGCAAATTGAGGGCCGCTACGAGATCCAGGTCAATCAGCTAGACCCGCGCGTGCGCCTGGCGCATTGCGACAAGGATTTGACAGCCACCCTCGAAAGCCCTGCCCAGCCCATGGGCCGCGTGACGGTCAGGGTACGCTGTGAAGGTAGCTCGCCGTGGACCATCTTTGTACCGGCACAGGTCAAGTTATTCCGAGATGTGGTCACGGTCACGCATCCACTCAAGCGCGGGGCGATTATCGACTATGGTGATGTGACCTTGCGCGAGCGCGATGTCGGCCTGATCAGCCAGGGGTATCTCACCGCCGTGGAGTTGGCGGTGGGGCAAAAACTGCTGCGCCCGGTGGTTTCCGACCAAGTGCTGACACTCACGCACCTGGAGCAGGCCGCAACGGTGCGCAAGGGTGACCACGTGATTATCAGTGCCCGCAGTGGCACATTAAGTGTCAAAATGCCCGGCGAAGCGCTGTCCGATGGCGGCCTCAGCGAGCAGATCCGGGTTAAAAACCTGAATTCTAACCGGATCATCAAGGCCCGCGTGACGGCGCCAGGTCAGGTTGAAGTCGCGTTGTAGAGCGCTTGGTGTGTTTCTCTCAGCCGGCGTTGACACAGATCAGTACAGCGTTGTGTGAAGCTATGATTAATCGGGCCTAAAGTTTTCTCGGGTTTGGCCGAAAACAAGGCAAGCGTCCAAATACCCAGAGGTTTTTCGTTATGGTTATCGACTTTAGTCGTCTCAACAGCGCCCCGCCCCTGCCCGGCAGCACGCGCAGCAACGCCAACCAGGAAGCAGGCAGCGCCACGCAAGCGGCCCCTGCAGCCAAAACCGCTGAAAACACCGGCACCGAAGCCGCGAGCGGGGAATCTGTGCACCTGAGCCCGCAAGCTCAACAGTTGCAGAAAGTCAGCGATTCGCTGCGCGATCAGCCAGTGGTCAACAAAGAACGTGTGGCCGCGTTGAAACAAGCCATTGCCGAGGGCAGTTACACCGTCGACAGCAACAAGGTTGCCGGCAAACTGCTGAATATCGAAGCCGAGCGCTAGGCCCAGGGCCGGTGCCAGGCTTTTGGACGCCTAATTCCTAGAGCCCGACATGCACGACGAGAATCTGCTGCAACTGATCAATGACGACCTGGCACCTGCCGAGCAACTGCTGGGCCTGTTGCAGGACGAATCTGTCGCCCTCAAGGGGCGCGACATGGTGCTGCTGGAAAACATTCTGGCGCGCAAGCATTCATTGGTTATCTTGCTGGAGCAGCATGGCCGCAAACGCAGCGAAATCCTTGCCAGCCTCGGCTTGCCGACCAATCGCAGCGGCCTCGAAAGCCTTGCCAGCCACTCCAGCGTCGGCGATCAATTGCTCAGCCAAAGCGAGTTGCTGAACCAGTTGCTGGCTCAGTGCCACGCCGCCAACCAGGCGAACGGCCAGTCGATCCAGACCCAACAGGCGATCACCGCCAACCAACTGCGCATCCTCCACGGCGGCGAAACACCCTCGCTGTATGACGCGCGCGGCACCACCTCGCTCCTCAACAAACACCGCGCTTACAGCCAGGCCTGAGCCTGCACTATCTACACCCGCAGCATGATGGCAGAATGCCCTTTTTTGCGTGTTGCCGTTTTTTGTCTGGAGATTGACGACCCGTGCTAGATGCCCAAGATGCTCCGCAACCACCCAAGGTGCTGACGACGCCGATGGAGATCGCCTCAAATTTGCGGATGCTGCAAGAGAGCCATGACCCGCTGATGATCACCTTCAACGACCGTACCCAACGTTTTCAGAGCTACATGGTGGATGTAGACCGTGACAACCAGCTCATGACCCTGGACGAGATGGTCCCACGGGACGGCGAGCGTTTTCTGGCGGCGGGCATTCCTTTTCGGGTCGAAGGTTTCCACGACGGCGTGCGCATTGCCTGGGAATGCAACACCCCGCTGAGCATCGACGACAGCGGCCCGCACCGTTGCTATCACGGCGCGTTGCCCAAAGAAGTGATCTACCACCAGCGCCGCAATGCGTTCCGCGCGGCGCTTAAACTGGCGCACCTGGTGGACGTCAACGTGGCGGGCGACAAGCTCGGCAAAGCGATCAAGGGCAAATTGCTGGACGTGTCAGCCACCGGCTGCAAATTGCGTTTTGAGGGCGACATCAGCGAATTCATCCAGCTGGGCCAAGTGTACGAGCGCTTCAGCGCCGCCCTGCCCTTCGGCCACATGACCACCCCGGTCGAGTTGCGCCATTTGTACTTCGAAGAGCGGCTGAACATCACCTTTGCCGGCATGCGCTTTCACAACATCAGCGGCGCGGTTCAGCGCCAGGTCGAGCGTTTTGTCTACCAGTTGCAGCGCGATGCCCGCCGGTTCGACAAGGATGACGATTTTTACTGAGTGCCCGGCCTGATCTTGCCCGCGATCTTTTGATGTTTAAAAGATCGCGAGGCAAGCTCGCTCCTACAGTTTTGGGTCGACCTCGGGGCCACCGAATTCCGGGGCAACTTCAGGCTCGATTTCTGGCTCAATCTCAGGCTCGGCCCCTTCCACCATTTGCTCCTGCACCACCTGCTCATCGACCCGTGGGTCAAGCGCTGCGGCCAAGGGCGAGGTGGACATGCTGTCCGGCATGGCAACGTGTTGCAACGGTGCGTCGTCAACCTGGTGCAGGTTGGTGACCGCGTTCGGGCGAATGCGCCACACCAGGATCAAGCTGGTAAAGCTGAAAAACGCATACAGCATATGGCTGCCCAGCACTTTCATCAGCACCCCGGCCACCAGCGGGCCAACGCTGGCACCCACGCCGTAGGTAACCAGAAGCATGGCGGTCAGCGACACCCGGCGCTCGCCTTCGATGTGGTCGTTGGCGAAAGCCACCGCCAGCGGGTAGATGCAAAATTGCAGCAATGCACTCAAGAACCCCGCCACAAACAGCACCTCGACAGGCACCTGCGGGAAGATCGCCAGCGGCAACGCTGCCGCACACAGCAAAAGCGCAAACACGCGAATCAGCAGCGGCCGGTCATAGCGGTCCGACAACCAGCCCAGCGGCCATTGCGCCAACAATCCGGCAAAAATACAGCAACCCATGTACCAACCGACCAGCTCGGTAGACAACCCTTGTTGTGAGGCGTACAGCGGCGCCAGGCCGTAGAACGCACCAATCAACAGGCCTGCGCCCATCACCGCGATCAGCGATTGCGGCACCCGCTTGATAAAGAATTTAGGGTCCATGGGCGCGGGCCGCAACGGCGCCGGGTGGATGCGGCGGGTCATGGCCACGGGCACCAGACACAAGGCAAAACACATGGCCACCAGCATCAGCAGTTCGAGGCCCAGTTGCGGGTGAACCACCAGAATCAGTTGCCCGAGCACCAGCCCCAAGTACGAGGCGATCATGTACAGGCTGAACACCACGCCGCGCTGTTTGGCGTCGGCCTGCTCGTTAAGCCAGCTCTCGATGACCATGTACTGGCACATCATGCCAAGGCCGACGATCAGACGCAGCAGCAGCCAGATCGGCAGCCAGTCGGTCAACCCGTGACACAACACCGCCGCGCCGACGATCCCGGCGCAAGTGGCGTACGCCCGGATATGCCCCACGCGGGCAATCAGCCGGTGCCCAAGCTTGCCGCCCAGCACCAGGCCAAAATAGTTGGCCGCCATCAAGGCACCGACCCATAAGCCGTCGACGTGATCGGCAGCCAGGCGCAAGGCCAGGTAGGTGCTCAACAAACCTGAGCCGATCAACATCATCAGCGAGGCAAAATACAACGCTCGAAACGACTTCCAGATTTGGCGCATTGGCTTTCCGTACGGCTCCTTGTGCATGGTCCATGGATTCAAACAGGCAGTGGCGACCTGAACGACTAAGCCCAAGCCACCAAAATACGCAGTACACCTTCAAAAAAACAAGTAGTCGCTGCCGCAGGCTGCGAAGGGTTGCAGCGCAACCCGTTGCCCAAACCCTGGATACCACCCCCGGACGTGAGATACATTCAAGCCGCGATCTACCAAAACAGCAGCCCCTCAACCGACAAAGGGTGCCACTTGAATAAAAATCAAAAATTGCGAACCTTCGACCTGATCCGTGAAGCGGTACTGCCTGAGTACCGCGACCGTGTAGACGACTACCTGACCTTGTACGAGCACGCGTTGCATGCTGAACCTGCCGACGCCGAGAAGTTGCATGCCATGGCCCATGAGCTCAAAGGCTACTTGCGCGGCCTCAACACCACTCGCGTGATCGGCATGGCCGATTTTGAAGCACTCGACCGCCGCGTCACCGAGTCCTGGCTGGAGGTTGAGCCTTACTGAGCGTTGCGGCTGAAGATGCGGATCACTTCATCCAGATGCTCGGCCATGGCCTGACGCGCCGCATCCGGGTCGTGTTGCTCCAGTGCCTGAAGCACGCGCCGGTGCTCGTCCTCCGAGCGGTGCGGCATGTCATCTGAGGTGTAGTGGCTTTGCAGGCGCTGGAACATGCTGCCGTAGCTGTGCCCCAGCAAGTGCTGAATCATCAATGCGTAGGCCGGGTTGTCCGACGCCTGGGCAATGCGGATATGAAACAAGCGGTCGCCGGGGTGCGTGTGCGAACCCTCGCGGTTGTCTTGTACGTTGCGCTCAAACGCTTCGCGGATCCCGGCGAGTTCTTCATCGCTGGCGTTCACGGCCGCCAGCGCCGCCGCTTCAGGCTCGATCAAGCGCCGCGCCTGGAGCAAGGCAAACGGCGGGATTTCGGCACTGAAATCCACGGCAATGCCCAGCTCCGGATCCAGTTCGCGCCATTGATCACGGGTGGCCTGGGCCATCACCGGCTCATTGGACACCGCCTGCACGGGCGGCTCACACACCAACACGCCGTTGCCGACGCGCACGTCCACCAGGCCGATCACTTCCAGGGCAATCATTGCTTCACGCACCGATGCCCGGCTCACGCCCAATAACTTGGCCAATTCGCGTTCGGCGGGTAACCGACTGCCCGGCGGGAATTCACCGCTGTCGATCAAGGCCCGCAACTGATCGGCGATCTGCCGATAAAGTCTTTGGTTATCAATAACTTGGAATGGCATCGTGAAATTGACTCTGGTCTGTGCAACGGCTCGCGAGCGCTTTTTGAAAAAAAAGTCACTTGTTGAAGCGTGAGGTGCATGCTAAAAAAGGTTCAATGGCCTGACCATTGGATGGATAACGTACAGCGATCATAGCTAAAAACGTCTCCCGCCGCTGCGTCGTTTTGCCAGTTGCTACGCCCGAAATGGCCTGACCATTAGTCCAAAAGACACAATGGCGAAGGGTTCAGGCCAACAATAAAAACAATCACATCGTTACGGAGTACCCATGGATCTTTCCGGCAAACGCGTGCTGATCACGGCCGCAGCCCAAGGCATTGGCCACGCCAGTGTCCAGGCATACCTCGCCGCTGGCGCCGAAGTCTTCGCCGCCGACATCAATGCTGGCGCCCTCGAGGCCCTTGCAGGCGCTCACAAAATTGTTCTGGACGTCACCGATGCAGCCGCCATTGAGCGTCTGGCCAACGAGCTTGGACCGCTGGATGTGCTGTTCAACTGCGCAGGTGTGGTGCACAGCGGCAACATCCTGGAATGCAGCGAAAAAGACTGGAACTTCGCCCTCGACCTCAACGTTACCGCCATGTACCGCATGATCCGCGCCTTCTTGCCGGGCATGCTGAGCAACGGCGGTGGCTCGATCATCAACATGGCCTCGGTGGCCTCCAGCGTCAAAGGCGTGCCAAACCGCTTTGCCTACTGCGCCAGCAAAGGCGCGGTGATCGGCCTGACCCGCTCGGTGGCGGCAGACTTTGTCAGCCAGAACATCCGCTGCAACGCCATCTGCCCCGGCACCGTCGACTCCCCTTCCCTGCGCCAGCGCATCCGCGAGCAAGCCGAACGCGAAGGCCGCAGCGTGGACGAGGTGTACGCCGCCTTCGCCGCGCGCCAACCCATGGGCCGCATCGGCACCGCCGAAGAAATCGCCCAATTGGCCCTGTACCTGGGTTCAAGCGCCAGCGGCTTCACCACCGGCACCGCACAAATCATTGATGGCGGCTGGAGCAACTGACAGCCCTTTTTTGACTGTGTGGGAGTGGGCTTGCTCGCGATGCTGGCGACTCGGTTTGTCTGAAGCATTGCGCTGAGGCAATCGCGAGCAAGCCCGCTCCCACACATGTGATTACCTATTTCGAGGACTCTTTATGAAACTGCTGCGCTACGGCGAAAAAGGCCAGGAACGTCCCGCTCTGCTCGATAACAACGGTGATCTGCGTGACTTGTCCGCAGTGGTCACGGATATCGCAGGCGACACCCTCAGCCCGCAAAGCATTGCCCGCCTGCAAGACATCGACCCGTCTACCCTGCCGCTGGTAGCCGGCTCGCCACGGATCGGCGCCTGCGTCGGCCAGGTCGGCAAGTTCATCTGCATCGGCCTCAACTACGCCGACCACGCCGCTGAAACCGGTGCGGCCATCCCGGCTGAGCCGGTGGTGTTCAACAAGTGGACCAGCGCCATCGTCGGCCCGAACGACAACGTCGAGATCCCGCGCAATTCACGCAAGACCGACTGGGAGGTCGAGCTGGGTGTGGTCATCGGCAAAGGCGGCCGCTACATCAGCGAAAGCGACGCCCTGGAACACGTGGCCGGGTATTGCGTGATCAACGATGTGTCCGAGCGCGAGTTCCAGCTGGAACTGGGCGGCACCTGGGACAAAGGCAAAGGCTGCGACACCTTCGGCCCGCTTGGCCCATGGCTGGTGACCCGTGATGAAATCGCCGACCCGCACCAGCTCGACCTGTGGCTGGAAGTCGACGGCAAGCGCTACCAGAACGGCAACACCCGCACGATGATTTTCCAGATCCCTAAAATCGTCAGCTACCTCAGCCAGTTCATGAGCCTGCAACCCGGCGACGTGATCTCTACCGGCACCCCGCCCGGCGTCGGCCTGGGCGTCAAACCCGAACCTGTGTACCTGCGTGCGGGCCAGCACATACGCCTGGGCATCAGCGGCCTGGGCGAACAAAACCAACGCACCGTCGACGCCGAATAAGCCGGAGAACGCCATGACTACCATTACTGCTGTACGGGTTGAAGACATTCGCTTCCCCACCTCGCAATCGCTGGACGGCTCGGACGCGATGAACCCGGACCCGGACTATTCCGCGGCCTACGTCATCCTCGAAACCGACACCACGAACCTCGAAGGCCACGGCCTGACCTTTACCATCGGCCGTGGCAACGAGATCTGCTGCGCCTCGATCAAGGCCCTCGCAGGCCTGATGGTCGGTCTCAAGCTAGAGTGGATCGCCGAAGACATGGGCCGCTTCTGGCGCTACGTGACCAGCGACAGCCAACTGCGCTGGATCGGCCCGGACAAGGGCGCCATCCACTTGGCCACCGGGGCGGTGGTCAACGCCGCCTGGGACCTCTGGGCCAAGGCCGAAGGCAAGCCGGTGTGGCGTCTGGTGGCCGACATGAGCCCCGAGCAACTGGTGCGCTGCATAGATTTTCGTTACATCACCGACTGCATCACCCCTGACGAAGCCCTGACCCTGCTGCGCGAGCGCGCCCACGGCAAAGCCGAACGTTTGGTCCTGCTCGAAGCTCAAGGTTACCCGTGCTACACCACCTCGGCCGGTTGGCTGGGCTACGCCGACGAGAAGCTCCGTCGCTTGTGCCAGGAAGCCGTCGACGCGGGCTTCTCGCACATCAAATTAAAAGTCGGCCACGACCTGCAAGACGATATCCGCCGCGTGCGCATTGCCCGCGAAGTGATCGGCCCGGACCGCAAGCTGATGATCGACGCCAACCAGGTCTGGGAAGTCGACGCGGCTATCGACTGGGTGCGTGAGCTGTCGTTCGCCCAGCCGTGGTTTATCGAAGAACCGACCAGCCCGGACGATGTCGAAGGCCACCGCAAAATCCGCCTGGGCGTCAGCCCGGTCAAGGTCGCCACCGGCGAAATGTGCCAGAACCGCATCGTCTTCAAGCAACTGATCATGCGCGAAGCGATTGACGTGGTGCAGATCGACGCCTGCCGCCTGGGCGGGGTCAACGAAGTGCTGGCCGTCATGCTGATGGCCGCCAAATACAACTTGCCGGTCTGCCCGCATGCCGGTGGCGTGGGCCTGTGCGAGTACGTGCAGCACCTGTCGATGATCGATTACCTGTGCATCGCCGCCACCCATGAAGGCCGCGTGGTGGAGTTTGTTGACCACCTGCACGAACACTTCGAAGACCCCTGCGTGATCCGCGACGCCGCCTACATGCCGCCACAGGCGCCGGGCTTCTCGATCCAGATGAAAGCCGCCTCCCGCGAGCAGTACCGCTACCGGGGCTAAACCAGCGTTTTGAAGGGACGGAGTACAACAACAATGTCGTCCACACAGCCACCACGCCTGGATGCGCATCAGCACTTCTGGCGGTATGACGCAGCCGGTTACCCGTGGATCAGCCACGACATGCCCGGCTTGCGCCGCGACTTTATGCCCGACGACCTGCGCCCCTTGCTCGATCAGGCCGGGCTCGACGGCTGCATTGCCGTGCAAGCCCGCGCCTGCGAAAGCGAGACGGACTGGCTGTTGCAATTGGCCGGGCAATACCCGTGGATTCGCGCGGTGGTGGGCTGGGTCGACCTGTGCGCCGCCGACCTTGAACACTCGCTGGAACGCTGGGCGCAGGCCTCGGTGCTGCGCGGGTTTCGTCATCAGTTGCAAGACGAACCCGCGCCTGCCGAGTTCATGCAACGGGCAGACTTCAACCGTGGCCTGGCGACGTTACAGCGCCAGGGCAAAGTCTATGAAGTGCTGATCAAGGCCTGCGACCTGAGCGCCGCAACGCAGCTGTGCCAGCGCCATGACCAGCATCACCTGGTGCTCGACCACCTCGCCAAGCCAAACGTGCAGGCCAACAACCTGCGCCAATGGGCTGAGCAACTGGCGCCGCTGGCCGCGCTGCCGCATGTCAGTTGCAAGCTGTCGGGGCTGGCGACCGAGGCCGATTGGCAGCACTGGCAGCCCGAGCAACTGACTCCGTACCTGGACACCGCACTGCACCTGTTCGGCCCTGAACGCTTGATGTTCGGTTCCGACTGGCCGGTGTGCCTGCTGGCCAGCGACTACCGCACCACCCACACCCTGGTCGACAGCGTATTGCAACACCTGAGCGCCGCTGAACAAGCGGCGATCCGGGGCGCCAACGCTTGCGCCGTCTACGGGCTTGAAGGAGTGACACGATGAATCTGCATCTGCAAGACAAGGTCTTTATCGTCACCGGCGGCGGCTCCGGCATTGGTGCCGCCATTTCCCTGGGGCTGGCCGATGAAGGCGCGGTCCCGGTGATTTTCGGCCACAGCCCGCTGTCGGATGAACTGGCCCGGCAACTGGATCAACGCGGCGCACAAAGCCTGTTTATTCAAGTTGAACTGCGCGACGAAGACGCCTGCCGCGCCGCTGTCGCCAGCGTTCTGCAACGCTTCGGGCGCATCGACGGGCTGGTCAACAATGCCGGCGTCAATGACAGCGTGGGCCTGGACGCCGGGCGCTCGGCTTTTGTCGAGTCGCTGGAAAAAAACCTCATCCACTACTACCTCATGACCCACCTGTGCGTCGACGCGCTCAAGGCCAGCCGTGGGTCCATCGTCAATATCAGCTCCAAAACCGCCCTCACCGGCCAGGGCGGCACCAGCGGCTACACCGCCGCCAAAGGCGCGCAACTGTCGCTGACCCGCGAGTGGGCCACCTCGTTGCTGGCCGATGGCGTGCGGGTTAACGCAGTCATCCCCGCCGAAGTCATGACCCCGCTGTACGAGCGCTGGATCAACAGCTTCGACGACCCGCAGGCCAAGTTGGCGAGCATCGTCGAGAAAATCCCCCTCGGCCAGCGCATGACCACCGCAGAAGAAATCGCCGACAGCGTGCTGTTCCTGTTATCGCCCCGCGCCTCCCACACCACCGGGCAATGGCTGGTGGTCGACGGTGGCTACACCCACCTGGACCGGGCACTGACATGAGCCGTATCAGCCTCACCTGATCTCTGTAGGAGCGAGCTTGTCTCGCGAGCTTTTAGACGATCAAAAGATCGCGAGACAAGCTCGCTCCTACGGCGCTTTAACAACAATAAGAAGGAGATGCGTCATGTCACTCAAGCACTCGAACGTCGCCGCGCCACCCTTTACCAAGGCGGTGACGTCTTACCGCTGGGCACTGATTCTGGTCACCTGCCTGTTCTTTCTCTGGGGGTTGTCGTATGGCTTGCTGGACGTGCTCAACAAGCACTTCCAGGAAACCCTGCACGTCAGCAAGGCCCAGTCCGGCTTGCTGCAAAGCGCGTACTTCGGCGCCTATTTTCTGATCGCCCTGCCCGCCGGGTTCTTGATGGACAAGTACGGCTACAAGGCGGGCATTCTGCTCGGCCTGTGCCTGTATGCCTGCGGTGCCCTGCTGTTTATGCCCGCCGCAGCCGCGCAAAGCTTTCAATTCTTTTTGTTCGCGCTGTTTGTGATTGCCTGCGGCCTGGGCTGCCTCGAAACCGCTGCCAACCCGTATGCCACGGTGCTGGGCTCACCCGCCGGGGCTGAGCGGCGCTTGAACCTGGCGCAGTCGTTCAATGGCCTCGGGCAGTTTTTTGGCCCCTTGATCGGCGGTGCGCTGTTCTTCAGTGGTGCCAACAGCACTGACACCACCCAGTCGCTGCAAATGACCTATCTGGTGATTGCCTCGCTGGTGCTGCTGGTCGCCGTGCTGATCGCCCGCACCCCGCTGCCGGACCTGCGCGAGCAAGAAGTTCAGGCCCAGCAACTGAGTGATAAAGGCCTGTGGCAACACCGTGAGTTTGTCACCGGGGTTATCACCCAGTTCTTTTACGTCGGCGCGCAAGTCGGCGTCGGGGCGTTTTTTATCAACTACGTCACCGAGCACTGGGCGCAGATGGGCAGCCAGCAAGCGGCGTATCTGCTGTCGGTGGCCATGCTCAGCTTCATGTTTGGGCGCTTCTTCAGCACCTGGCTGATGGGCCGCGTCAACGCCCAGCGCCTGTTAATGATTTACGCACTGATCAACGTGGCGCTGTGCGCGGTGGTGGTGCTGGGGGTTGAAGGCGTGTCGGTGGTAGCCCTGGTGGCGACCTTCTTCTTTATGTCGATCATGTTCCCGACCCTGTTTGCCATGGGCGTGAAAAACCTCGGCGCGCATACCAAGCGCGGCAGCTCGTTCATGATCATGGCCATTGTCGGCGGGGCCCTGTTGCCCTACGTGATGGGCCTGGTCGCTGACCACTCCTCCACCGCTGTGGCGTACCTGTTGCCCATGGGCTGTTTTGTCATCGTTGCGGCCTACGCCCGCTCCGCCTTGAGAGCCCGTTAATCGCTGTCCCTGTTGTTGAACTCCACAAAAAAAATAATCGGAGCCACCCATGTCCAATCCTGTGTTGAATCAGGCGCTCAGCAAGATTCGCTGGCGCATCCTGCCCTTTGTCGCCTTGATGTTCGCCATGGCGATTATTGATCGTTCCAACATTGGCTTTGCCAAACATGCCTTGCAGGCAGACACCGGCCTGAGCAACGCCGCGTTCGCCTTGGGCGCGGGCATTTTCTTTATCGGCTACGCCGTGTTTGAAGTGCCCAGCAACCTGATGCTGCACAAAGTCGGCGCACGCATCTGGCTAAGCCGGATCATGATCACCTGGGGCCTGGTATCGGCTGCCATGATGTTTGCCCACAACGAAACCAGCTTCTACATCCTGCGCTTTTTGCTCGGCGTTGCCGAAGCGGGCCTGTCGCCGGGCGTGGTGCTGTACTTGACCTACTGGTTCCCGCAGAACAAGCGCGGCGCCGCCTACGGCATTTACTACTTCGGCGTGCCGGTGTCGCTGATGGTCGGCGGCCCGGTGTCGGGCTGGCTGCTGGAAAGCGCGCAATTTGGCCTGACCGGCTGGCAATGGATGTTCGTCACCGAAGGCCTCGCCGCCTCGGTCATCGGCGTGTTTGCGCTGTTCTACCTCACGGACAAACCGCGTACGGCCAAATGGCTGACCGAGCAAGAAAAAGCCGCGGTCGAGCACGAACTGGAAAAAGAACACCTGCTCAAGGCCGATACAGGGCCGTCGTCCTGGCGCTCGGCTTTGATCAACCCGACAGTGCTGTACTTCACCCTGATCTACTTCACCATCCAGGTCAGCGTGTACGGCGTGCTGTTTTACCTGCCGACGCGCATCGCTGAACTGCTCGGCACCGGCATCGGTCTGGAAGTCGGCCTGCTGACGTCCATCCCGTGGATCGCCACCGTGATCGTGCTCTACGCGGTCACCCGCTACGCCGACCGCAAAGGCCTGCAAACCCGCTTTGCCGCGCTGATGCTGGCCTTGGCTGCGGTCGGCATGGTCGGTTCGACCTTGAGCGCCAGCCTGCCGCTGGTCATCCTTGCGTTCTGCCTGGCGGCCGCCGGTTTCATCACCGTGCAACCGCTGTTCTGGACCTTGCCGACGCGCTTTCTGAGTGGCGCCGCCGCGGCCAGCGGGATCGCCGTGATCGGCGCCCTGGGCAACCTCGGCGGCTTTCTGGCACCCACGGTTAAAACCTGGGCCGAACAGCAATTCGACAGCACCCATGCCGGCATGTACTTCCTCGCCGCTACGGCGCTGCTGGGTACGTTGATGTTGTTGCGCTCGGCCAGAGCGGCGGGCACGCCGAATCAAAAAGTCGGCGCGGCGCGGGCGGCAACTGCGCCATAAATTGCCAACGCCCTCACCCCAACCCTCTCCCGGAGGGAGAGGGAGCTTTACCGAGGTGTTCTCTGGTTCAGCGCAAAGCTTTTAGTCCCCTCTCCCTCCGGGAGAGGGCTAGGGTGAGGGTTTTTGAAGTTCAGCGCAGTCATGTCAGACCTCATAACGCTCAAGCATCCCTCAATCCCCCCCACATTCCCCTGAGTTTTTCCTTAACCAAGCGCGTACACTGCCAGCGTTGTTTCAGTATGTTACGAAGGAAAGAAGTCGGTCCGAATCCGACGCGGTCGCGCCACTGTAGTCGGCACCTTGCCGAGAGCCAGATCTTCCTTTGCCTTTGCACTCTTGCCGGGACGCGTAATCCCAGAGGTAATCATGGTTTCTAACGCTGCTACTCACTCTGACCTCTCCATTCCTGCCATTCCCCTGCGCGATGTACTGCCGTGGGCGATTTTCGGTGGCCTGTTGCTGTTGCTGGCGATTTATTTCGTCGGTGCTGAACAAGGCGCCACCGCCGTCTTCAAGGGCATGTACGTGCACGAGTTCGTACACGACGGTCGCCACCTGCTGGGCTTTCCCTGCCACTGATCCGAGGGGTTTCACATGACTGGTCGTTTACTCGTCAGGGGCATGCTTGTCGGTCTGTTGGCCGGCCTGCTGGCTTTCAGCTTTGCCAAGGTGTTCGGCGAACCCGAGATTGATCGCGCTATCGCCTTCGAAGAAGGCATGTCCCATTCCCACTCCCACGGTGACGCCGAGGAAGAAGAACCCGAACTGGTCAGCCGCGAGGTGCAAAGCACCTTCGGCCTGTTGACCGGGGTGCTGGTGTACAGCGTGTCGCTGGGCGGCATTTTTGCCCTCGTGTTCGCCTACTCCCTGGGCCGTGTCGGTAACGTCGGCCCGCGTGGCCTGGCGGCCTTGCTGGCGCTGGCCGCCTTTGTGGTGCTGTATCTGGTGCCTGGGCTGGTGTATCCGGCCAACCCGCCAGCCGTGGGCAACCCGGATACCATCGGCAAGCGCACGCAGTTGTTCTTCCTGATGCTGCTGGTGTCGCTGGCCGCCGCGATCATTGCCGTCAGTGCAGGCCGAAAGTTCATTGCCCGCTCCGGTCTGTGGAACGGCGTGATCAAGGGCGTGGCGCTGTACCTGGTGATTGTCTCGATCGCGGGCTTTTTGTTCCCGACGTTCAATGAAGCACCGGACGGTTTCTCGGCCCTGCTGCTGTGGAAATTCCGCGTCGCCTCGCTGGGCATTCAAGCGGTACTGTGGACCGCACTGGGCCTGATCTTCGGCGTCGTCGCCGAACGTTTGCTGCTGCCCAACAAGCCTTACAAAGCGTAACGCCCTGTAGGAGCGAGCTTGCCTCGCGATCTTTTGATCGTTAATAGATCGCGAGGCTCGCTCCTACAATCAGTGGTTCTCCCACCCCCCGCCCAAACTCTGGATCAACGCCACGCTGCCCTGGCTCAATTGCCCTTGGGTGTCGCGCAGGTTCTGCTCTGTCTGCAACACGATCAATTGCTGGGTCAGGACGTTCTGCTGGCTGACGGTACCGGCTTTTAGCTGCGCCTCCTGGCTGCCGAACAATTGCTGATTGCGCGTGTAGATCTGCTGATAGGTATCCGCCTGCACGCGCAGATGGTTGATCGCCGACAGGTTGTCTTCGACGTTCTGCAAAGCCGACAACACGGTGCCCCGATAGGTCGCCGCGTCCTGATCGTAGCTGGCTTGCGCCTGTTGCACCGCCGCTTCGCGGGCGCCGCCGTCAAACAGGGTCGCAGCCAATGCCGGGCCCAGGGTCCAGATGCGGTTCGGCACGCTGAACAGGCTGCCCAGCGCACTGGCGCGATAACCGCCTTCAGCGGTCAAGTCCAGGGTCGGGAAAAACGCCGCGTCAGCCACGCCGATTTTGGCGTTGGCCGCCGCTGCCGTGCGCTCTGCGGCCACCACATCCGGGCGGCGCAGCAACAAATCCGAGGGCACGCTCAGCGGCGGACGCGGCACCGCAAAGGCGTACTGCGCCACCGGCGCCACACTAAATTGCGACGGTGCCTCGCCCACCAGCACCGCCAGGGCATGCTCATATTGCTCGCGCGAGCGCTGCGCGGTCTGCAACGCGGCCACCACGGTGCTGAGTTGGTCTTGGGCTTGCAGCAGTTGGTCATTGGCCGCCGTGCCCTGGGTGTATTGGGCCTGGATCATGTCGAGCAATTGCTGGTTGATCTGCTGCTGTTGCTGCAACAGGCCGATGTCGATGTCCTGTTGGCGCAAGGCCAGGTAATTGCTCGCCACGCTGGCGCTGATGGACAAACGCACCCCGGCCAACAAGGCGTCGGAGGCTTGCGCAGAGGCGCTGCTGGACTCAATGCCGCGTCGCACCTGGCCCCATAAATCCGGCTCCCAACTGGCGGTCAGGGTGGCACTGACTGAGTTTTCGACCCCACCTGCGCTGCTCGCGCCGCTGCTGGAACCGCTGCCGCCCACCCCGCGCGAGCCGGACAGCCCGGCGCCCAGGGTTGGCCACAAACCGGCGCGGCTCGATGACACTTGCGCCTGCGCGCCGCGATACGCCGCCTCGGCGGCAACAATCGACTGGTTGGCCGTGGCCGAGCGCTGGATCAATTGCGTCATTACCGGGTCGTTATAGGCCAGCCACCACTGGCTGTTCAGCGCGCCTTGGGGGTTGGCCACAGCCCGTTGCCACTGCGTGCCCTCTTTGAAGCTCATGGGCAATTGCATGGCCGGTTTTTGATAATCCGGCCCGACCATGCACCCGGCCAGGGTCAGGCTAAGGGTCATGGCCAGCAGCAGCGGTTTGAGGTTCATCGGGTGGTCTCCTTGGGCGCGCGGCGCAGACGTTGCGACAGGCGGTCCAGCCAGAGGTAAATCACGGGTGTGGTGTACAGCGTCAGCACTTGGCTGAAGAGCAACCCGCCCATGATGGAAATGCCCAGTGGGCGGCGCAATTCCGAGCCGTAGCCAGTGCCCAGCACCAGCGGCAAGGCGCCGAGCATTGCCGCCAGGGTGGTCATCATGATCGGCCGAAAGCGGATCAGGCAGGCGCGGCGGATCGCTTGTTGCGGGCTGAGGCCCAGCGCTTTGCCTTCGGTGATGGCGAAGTCGATCATCATGATCGCGTTTTTCTTGACGATGCCGATCAGCAAAATCACCCCCACCAGCGCAATGATCGACAGCTCGGTGCCGGTCATCAGCAAGGCAATCAGCGCCCCCACCCCGGCCGACGGCAAGGTCGAGAGGATGGTCAGCGGGTGGATCAGGTTTTCGTAGAGCATGCCGAGCACGATGTACACCGAGACAATCGCCGCCAAGATCAGCCAGGGTTCGCTGGACACCGACGACTGAAACACCTGCGCCGTCCCGGCAAAGTGCCCGACCACACTGGCCGGCATGCGCAGTTGCGCCACCGCGTCATCCACCAGCGTGGTGGCCTGGCCGATGGACACGCCGGGGGCCAGGTTGAAAGACACCGTCACCGCCGGGAAGGTGCCCTGATGGCTGATGGAAATCGCCGTGCGCGCCACCGACTGTTGCGCCACCGCAGACAACGGGATCAACGTCGCATTGGCGTTGCTCGCCAGGTTGGGCGCGGTGTTGGTCTTGCTGGCCGTCGAGGCACCTTGCGGCAGGTAAATCGATGTGAGCGCAGACGGGTCGGTCCAGTATTCGGGGGCGACTTCCATGACCACGTGGTACTGGTTGGCGGCGCGGTAAAGGGTCGACACCTGGCGCTGGCCAAAGGCGTCGTACAGGGTCTGGTCAACCGCCGACATGCTGACCCCGAGCCGCGCCGCCGTGTCGCGGTTGACCGCCACATTGGCCGCAAGGCTGTTGTCTTGCTGGTCGGTATTGAGGTCTTTGAGCTGCGGCAGTTTATGCAACGCCGCCAGCACCTTGGGCACCCACACGTCGAGGCTGCTCTGGTCGTCGGCAGTCAGCGTGTATTGGTACTGCGCGGCGCTCTGGCGCCCGCCCACGGTGATGTCCTGTACCGATTGCAGGAACAACCGGGTGCCCGGCATGTCGCCCAGGGTTTTGCGGATCTGGGCGATGATCTGGTCGGCGCTGGCCTTGCGCTCACTCAAGGGCTTGAGCGAGATAAACATCTGCCCGGTGTTCACCGAACCGCCTCCGCCGCCCGCGCCGCCGATAAAACCGCCGACCGCTTCCACGTTGGGGTTGAGCAAGACTTTGCGGTTGATCGCCAGAAAGTTCTGCTGCATGGCGCCATACGAGATGCTTTGCGAGGCCATGATGCTGCCGTTCAGGCGCCCGGTGTCTTCCTGCGGGAAAAAGCCCTTGGGCACCCGCACGTACAGCACCCCGGCCAGCACGATCACCAATAGCGTGACCAGCCCCATCAGCAGGGTGTGGTTGATCACCCAACCGAGGGTGCGGTCGTAGAAACGATGAAAACGCGAGTCCGGCGCCGCCTCCGGGTGTTGGGCGGTTGCCGGGGCACGTAAAAACACCGCCGCCAGCATCGGCGTGATGGTCAGCGACACCAGCATCGACATCGCAATCGACACCGACAAGGTGACCGAAAACTCACGAAACAAACGCCCGACAATCCCGCCCATCAGCAGCAGCGGAATAAACACCGCCACCAGCGACACGCTGATGGTCAGCACGGTAAAGCCCACCTCCCGGGCACCGGCCAGCGCCGCCTGCACGCGCGATTCGCCGCGCTCCAGATGGCGCATGATGTTTTCCACCACCACAATCGCGTCATCGACCACAAACCCGGTGGCAATGGTCAGCGCCATCAGCGACAGGTTGTTCAGGCTGTAGCCCATGAAGTACATGACGCCAAAGGTGCCGAGCAGCGACAGCGGCACGACAATGGCCGGCACCAGGGTGCTGCGCCAATCACGGAAAAACGCAAACGTGACCAGCGTCACCAGCAGAATCGAGGCAATCAGGCTGATTTCTACGTCGCGCAACGAGGCGCGAATGGTGGTGGTGCGGTCCATCAAAATGTTGAGCTTGATCGAGGCCGGAATCGACGCTTGCAGAAACGGCAGCTCGGCCTTGACCGCGTCCACCGTCTCGATCACGTTGGCCCCCGGCTGCTTGAAGATCACCAGCAATACCGACGCTTGGCCGTTGTACAACCCATAGTTGCGCAGGTCTTCTACGTCTTCGCGCACGTAGCCCAGGTCGCTGATGCGCACCAGGTCACCATTGTTCTGCTTGACCACCAGCGCGCCGTAGTCCGACGCGTTGTAAAGCTGGTCATTGGCGGCAATCACATTGCCCTTTGCGCCGATATCGATCGTGCCTTTGGGCAGGTTGACGTTAGATGCGGCGATCACCTCGCGCACCTGTTCAAGGCTGATGCCGTAATGGTTGAGGCGGTCCGGGTTGAGCTCGACCCGCACCGCCGGCAAGGCCCCGCCGCCCACCGTCACGTCACCGACGCCGCTGGTTTGCAGGAGCTTTTGTTCGAGCAGGGTCGAGGCCACGTCGTACAGGTGCCCCGGCGTGGCCGCGTCGGAGGTCAGGCTGATGACCATGATCGGCGAGTCAGCCGGGTTGACCTTGCGGTAAGTCGGGTTGCCTGACAGGTCGCTGGGCAGGTTGCTGCGCGCAGCGTTGATCGCCGCTTGCACATCGCGGGCGGCGCCGTCGATGTCGCGATTGAGGTCGAACTGCAAGTTGATCCGGGTCGCGCCCAGGCTGCTCGACGAGGTCATTTGCGTGACCCCGGCGATCTGCCCGAACTGGCGCTCCAACGGCGTCGCCACCGAGGTGGCGACGGTGTGCGGGTCGGCCCCCGGCAACTTGGCGCTGACGCTGATGGTGGGGAAATCCACCTCCGGCAGCGGCGCCACCGGCAGCAGGTTGAACGCCAGCACGCCAAACAGCGCGAGCCCGACCGCCAGCAAGGTGGTGGCGATGGGACGTTGGATAAACGGCGCACTGAGGTTCATCGCGATCAATCCGCCCTGGCTGCGCGGCGACCCCGCAGGCGCTGCCCGAGGTCATGCATCGCGAGGAAGATCACCGGGGTCGAAAACAGCGTCAGCAACTGGCTGAGCAACAGCCCGCCAATGATCGCGATCCCCAACGGGTGGCGCAGTTCAGAGCCAATGCCGGTGCCCAGCGCCAACGGCACCGCGCCGAACAGCGAAGCCATGCTGGTCATCAGAATTGGCCGAAAGCGCAATGCCGCCGCCTGCTTGATCGCCTGCACCGGGCTCAAGCCTTCGCGTCGCTCAAGGTCGAGGGCGAAGTCGACCATCATGATGCCGTTTTTCATCACGATACCGATCAGCAGCACGATGCCGATCAGGCCGATGATGTCGAACTGGGTGCCGGTGACCAGCAGCGCCAGCAACGCCCCCAGCGCCGCCGAGAGCAAGGTGGAGAGAATGGTGATCGGGTGCACGAAGCTCTCGTAGAGCATGCCCAGCATCAGGTACACCACCACAATCGCCGCCAGCACCAGCACGGCCTGATTGGCCAACGACGCCTCAAACGTCGCCGCCGCACCCTGCAACGACACTTGCACCGAGGCGGGCATCGCCACCTGCTGCTCGATGGTCTTGAGCCGGGTCAGGGCCGTGCCCAGGGTGTTGCCCGGTGCCAGGTTGAACGAGATGTCGGCATACGGAAACTGCCCCAGCCGGTTGATCGTCAGCGGCGCCGGCACCACCTGCATGGTCGCCATGCTCGACAGCGGCGCCACCCCGCCGCCGGGGATGTCAACGTAGAGCCCGGTGAGCAAATCCGCGAGGTTTTTGGGTGAATGGTCGGTGGCCATCACCACGTGGTACTGGTTGAGCTGGGTGTAAATGGTCGACACCTGACGCTGGCCGAAGGCGTCATAGAGCACGTCGTCAATCGCCTGCGGGGTAATGCCCAGACGCGAAGCGGTGGCGCGGTCAAACGTGAGCTGGATCTGATTGCCAAACTGCATCGCCTGGCTTTGCACATCGGTGAAGGTCGGGTCTTGCTTGATCGCCGCCATCAGCTTGCCGGTCCATTCCTGCAACACCTGCGGGTCGGTGGCTTGCAAGCCGAGGCGGTAACTGGTGGTGGCTACGCTGGCGTCAAGGGTCAGGTCTTGCACCGAGTGCAGGTACAGCCGGATCCCGGCGACGTCGGCGTTGGCATCGGCCAGACGCCGGATCACCGTGCTGGCGCTGTCGCGCTGCTCACGCGGCTTGAGGTTGATCAGCAAATTGCCCTGGTTGATGGTCGGGTTGGTCTGATCAATACCGACAAACGACGACAGGCTCTGCACCGCCGGATCGCGCAAAATGCGCGAGGCCAGGCGCTGTTGCTCGACCTGCATCTGCTGGAACGAAATAGTCGGCGAGGCCTGGGAAATCCCCTGAATCAGCCCGGTGTCCTGATCAGGGAAAAAGCCCTTGGGCATGACCGTCAGCGTCAGCACCGTGAGCACGGCGGTGAACACCACCGACAGCAGCGCCAGGGTGCGGTGCGCCAGCACCCAGTTCAGGCCGCGCACATAGTGCTGGTTGATGCGATCAAAAAAGTCTTCGCGGCGCGCCTGCGGGTGCGCCTTGAGCATGCGCGCGCACATCATCGGCGTCAGGGTCAGGGTAATCGCCGCCGACATCACGATGGTCACGGCCACGGTCATGGCGAACTCACGGAACAGCCGCCCCACTACGTCACCCATAAACAACAGCGGGATCATCACCGCAATCATCGCCAACGACAGCGAGATGATGGTGAAGCCGATTTGCGCCGAGCCCTTGAGCGCGGCCTGCAATGGCGTATCCCCCTCCTCCAGGTAACGGCTGATGTTTTCGACCATGACAATGGCATCGTCGACCACAAAACCGATGGCAATGGTCAGCGCCATCAAGGTCAGGTTATTCAGCGAAAAGCCCAGCGCATAGGCCACCGCCAGGGTGCCGAGCAGGGTCAAGGGCACGGTCACGGCCGGAATAAGGGTGGCCGCGACGTTACGCAAAAACAGGAAGATCACCAGCACCACCAGCACCACGGCAACCGCCAGTTCGTACTGCACGTCAGTGACCGAGGCGCGAATGGTCTGGGTCCGGTCGGTGAGCACCGCCACCTTGAGCGTGCCCGGCAAACTGGCGCGCAGCGTGGGCAGCAACTGCTGCACGCGGTCGACCACCTCAATCACGTTGGCCCCCGGCTGGCGCTGGATGCTCAGCACAATCGACGGGGTTTCGTTGGTCCAGGCGGCCTGGCGCGGGTTCTCCGGGCCTTGGGTCGAAGTAGCAATTTGTGACAGGCGGATCGCGGCGCCGTTTTTATAGGCGATCACCAGATCGCGGTATTCCTCGGCCGATTGCAACTGGTCGTTGGCACCAATGGAATACGCCTGGAACTTGCCGTCGATGCTGCCCTTGGCCTGGTTGACGTTGGCGGTGCCCAGGGAGGTGCGCAGATCGTCCAGCGACAGCCCGAGGTTATTCAGCGCCGAGGTATTGGCTTCGACCCGCACCGCCGGGCGCTGGCCGCCGCTGATGGTGACCAGGCCAACGCCGCTGATTTGCGAGATTTTCTGCGCCAGCCGGGTGTCGGCCAGGTCTTCGATTTTGTTCAGCGCCAGCACGTCCGAGGTCAGCGACAGGGTCAGCACCGGCGCATCGGCCGGGTTGACCTTGCTGTACACCGGCGGGTACGGCAGGTTGGCAGGCAAGAACGTGACGGCGGCGTTGATCGCGGCCTGCACCTCTTGCTCAGCCACATCCAGCGACAGCGCCAGATCAAACTGCAAGGTCACCACCGAGGCGCCATCCGAGCTGGTCGAGCCCATGGACTTGAGGCCGGGCATCTCGCCCAACTGGCGCTCAAGCGGCGCGGTAATCGACGAACTGATCACCTCGGGGCTGGCGCCGGGGTATTGGGTAAACACCTGAATGGTCGGGTAATCGACCTCCGGCAAGGCCGACACCGAGAGCAGGCGGTAACCCAGAATCCCCAGTAACAGGATCGCGACCATCAACAAACAGGTGGCCACCGGGCGTTCAATAAAGGGGCGAGAGACGTTCATCAGCGGCGACTCACTGTGCGACTACTTTAATGGCCGAGCCGTTGTCGAGCTTGTCTGCACCTTCCGTGATCACCTGCTCCCCCGGCTTGACCGAAGCGTCGAGAATTGCGGTGACATCGCCCACGCTCGGCCCGGACTTGACGTTGCGCAGGCTGGCCTTGTTGCCCGCCACCACAAACACGAAGTCGCCCTGGCTGCCGTGTTGAATGGCCCGGGTCGGCACCACCGGCACTTGATCCAGCGTCTGCGCCTTGAGCCGCGCATTGACGAACTGATTGGGGAACAGTACATGCTCGGCGTCATCGAACTGCGCCTTGACCTTGATCGTGCCGGTGCTGGTGTCGACCTGGTTATCCAGCGCCAGCAGTTGCCCGCTGGCCAACAGGTTTTGCTTGTTGCGGTCATAAGCCAGCACGCTGACAACGCCAGCCGCCTTGGCCTGATTGATCGCCCCCAGGTAGTCCTCGGGCACGGCAAACACCACCGTGGCGGGCTTCATCTGCGTGATCACCGCAATCGCGGAGGTGCTGGCGGTGGTCACATAGTTGCCGGGGTCAACCTGGCGCAACCCGACAATCCCGTCCACCGGCGAGGTGATGGTGCAATAACTCAACTGCACCTCAAGGTTTTGCACGCTGCCCTGATCGGCGGCCACCGTGCCCAGTTGCTGCGCCACCGTAGAGATTTGCGTATCGAGGGTTTGTTGGCTGATGGATCCGGCCTTGATCAACTCGCGGTAGCGCGCCAAGTCACGCTGGGCGTTGCTCAACACCGCCTGATCGTGGGCCAGAATGCCTTGGGCCTGAGCCAGTTGCGCCTTCAGCGCGCGGTCGTCGATGCGGGCGATCACCTGCCCTTTGCGCACCTGCTGGCCTTCCTTGAACTCCACCGAGGCCAGAATGCCGTCGACCTGCGTAATCACCGTCACGCTCTGCGTGGGCGTGACCGTGCCGAGGGCATCGATGTACACCGGCACATCCTGCGGCACCACCGCCACCGCCGCCACCGGCTCGGCCCGCCCGCCCATGCCCATGGGCCGGTCTTTGTGCGCCATGCCGGGCCAATGGGCATACAGCGACCAAGCAATGGCCAGCACAACCAGCGCACTGAGCGCCCAGATAAAAGTGTGTCGTCTGCTCGTGTTCACACGCGTCACTCACCAAAAGAAGGCTGAGTTCAGAGTATCGAAGCGGTGACGCGTGAAATTAAATTCGGTGACAGCTTACAAAGGTTTTACACAGCCCTGACAGGACGCTGAATCTGCGGTGTTTATGCAGTGATTCTGGCTGTTGGTGCAACGTCGGAACATTGGGTGCTGCTGGCATCCTCCATCCTCAGCCTCTGCGCGAGTGACAGAGATGCTCGCTTAGCCTTCAATAGATGAGTTTCGGTGAGTTCACTCCTCTAATTGGAGGAAATGGATTGAAATTGATAGCTTCGTGATCGACGGGATAACCGTGAAACATACCAAAATCGATGGAGCCAAGTTCATACTGCATCGTAGTGAAATACTCAATTGTCAGCCACTTCCACTTTTCGATTGAAGGATCATCAACATCAGTAACTTTTCTCGTTAACAGATCTGGAATCAGTACATCCGTATGATAGTTAGCCGAATACTTTTTCTCAGAAAACCCCTCAGGCACAGTAGACGGCCTCGAAAGATGAGGACACGTATTCTCCGGATCAATATTATGCCAGCTAGTTGACCTCTTATTCTTAAGGCTGATACCGCCGTTCCCTATGGACTGCCATGCCAGCCGCTGAATATTCTTAACTGCCTCATCCAGATCATTTGCAAGCCCTTGACTGACCATATTATTTGCATAATGCCCTACTGAATTTATTGAAATAATTGCCCCACCGGGCACTCTGCGATCATGATTAGCCGTATGATGCACCGTCGTATGAAAAAAATTAATACCCGCCTTATACAAAAACAACTTACCATCCTGTATCAATGGTGCTGCCTCCGTATAGATAACATCTGTATTAACAGGCGCATACTCGTTAAATATCAGATTAGAAAACCCCCTAAACACCTCAACCAAGCTATCTGAAGGAGGCAGATCAATAAGCTTTCTGATATTAAAAAAGTACAACACAGCATCGCTCTTTCCTTTGGAACACGCCTGCTTCCATTCCAGACGGCAAGCTTGAAGGTATGCTTTAAGATGCTCCTGCCCTAACGCAACGTCATTATCATCAATAACATAGACACTTAGCTGAATAGTCTGCTTTCCTGTCGAGGCTAACCTGCCTAACATACAAGGCTGCTTTCGCTTAATCCAACCCAATATGATTTCTTTTTTCTTTTCCTTATCTGACTCTCCCAGCAGCGCTTTATTTACGACATCCAGATCCTCCCCATAAGAATTTGTCTCACAGGATAAATCAGGCAATTTGGATAAAAGCAACGTTACATCCACGTGACACCTCCTAAACTGAGTACCAGCTGGCTTTATATGACTATTTTTTTATGTCATTCTTCAACGTGCTTTCTGAAGCAGCATTTTTAGCAATCAGCACCAGCGCAATTATCGTCAGTGCGGCACCTCCCACTTGTAAAATTGAAAGTTTCTCTCCCAAAAAAACAACAGCGCCAACTACACCAATGATAGGAACAAGGTTTAAAAACATTCCCGCCAAGCCGGCACGAATGTGTTTCAATGAATAAATATAAAAAGAGAAGGCGAGAGCATACTGCACAACTCCCGAAATTAGCGCCAACCCCCATATTTCCAAGGAACTCGGCAATGCCGCGAACGCTTTACTGTCGGGGTAAATAGTCCATTCCAACGGTAACATCAAAATAGAAGCTACCAATGCAAGAGTTTGCTGACAAGCCACTATATAAAAAACGTCCTGCTCTTTTTTGATACGAGAGGACAGAACAACATAGAACGCAGCAGACAGCATACCCAATGAAATCAGGCTCGCGCCAAGCCAGCTTTCTTTAATATTTCCGCCATGTATATCTAACGCAAAGAACAACCCTACCAACATCATTGCTGACAGCACTATAAAATTTATCGACGGTATTTCCTTCAAGAGAAGCATCGCCAGAAGCACAATCATTATCGACTCCAACGATTGTAATAACGAGGCCTCTGACGCTCCCGTAAAAGTCAAACCAATCAGCACCAAGACATATGTCAAACACGGCTCAAGCAAGCCTAATAAACTTAATCTAAACAACACGTCAACCGTCGGGACAGGGGCGTTTCTGAACGCTACAACGCACCAAAGAAACGTCACACTCGCCATCAACTGAACAATTAATAATGTGACAGGATAGAAGTTATCAAGAGCGCCTTTTGACATAACTAACGCGCTCCCCCAACAGATTGCAGCCATGGTTGCGGAGGCTATACCGACTGAAGCGCGACTTGTTTTATTGGGCGCCATTAATTTCGCCTTTCCTCATTTTAAATAAATAGTCTTCCGAATTACTCCCGCCCTACCCAAACCCAGAAACAAGCGTGGATCTTTGAGCTACATTTATGCGCATGATCAACATGTGTCAATACCGTAACCATGCTCTTAACTAGGCCATCTCTGTCGTAATACACCGACAACCCCATGGCAGAGCTAACGAGCCTAATTAATTCGATAAGTTTCAACAAATACTATATGTAGGACTATTTGTAGGACTTGTAGGTGCGCCCTCAGGAACTGAGCCCGATAGAAAACTCGCGGCGCAAAAGTTAGCATCCGTTTAGCCACACAAAAAAATGTGGCCGGACGCTAATCAAAAAATCCTACACAAGGGGAAAGCATGTTCAGTCACATTCAGATTGGCGCACGAAACCTCGACGCCATGATCGCTTTTTACGATGCCGTACTTACCCCTTTGGGATTAGTACGCATGACTGATCATGATGACGGCCCCGCCGGTGCGGGCTGGCACTTGCCCGGTCAGAAATGGCCACAATTTTTCGTGCAATTGCCTTTTAACGGATTACCCGCAACGTCGGGTAACGGCGTACAGGTCAGCTTTGCAGCAAGCTCGCAAGACCAGGTAAGAGCTGCCTGGCAAGCGGCAACCACTTCAGGGGGCACGGATGAGGGAGCGCCGGGGTTGCGGCCTCAGTACTCAGCCGATTTTTTTGGTGCGTACTGTCGCGATCCCGAGGGCAACAAACTCTGCTTTGTCCACGCCGAAGGCCTGGTTCGATAGAGCAATCACCCTCATCGTCGAGCAACCCTGCGCCGCTGAGCTACGCCGTGGCCGCTGTAGCTTTCATATTGGTCACCGGCGCTGAAGGTTCTTTAAGCAGTGCAAAGTAGGCAAACGCCGAGCACAGGGCGACGACCGCGCTGATGATGAAGGCTGATGAGAACGAGCCGCTCTGTTGCACGCTAAAGCCCGTGAGGATCGGCGCAATGGAGCCCGCCAGGTAGCCACCAAAGTTCTGGATCGAACCAAACGAGGCGACTCGCTCAGACGGCACGATGGTGTTGACGATCATCCACGCGGTGGCGCTGGAGATGTTGATGAAGAACATGGTCAGGCACAGCAGCACCACGCACGCAACGACGTTGGTGGTGAAGGCCACGATCAGGGTGAACAGCGCCCCGCCGAGCAAGCCGAGGATGACCATCAGTTTGCGGCTGGCCAACACGCGCATGCCGCGCGCCACCAGTTTGTCGCAACAACGCCCGGCCACGATGGTGCCCAAGGCGCCAAACAGGTAGGCCAGCGACACCACCCAGGCGGTGCGGTACAGGTCAAGGCCGTGTTCGCGCTCAAAGTAGCCCGGCAGCCAGGTCAGGTTGAGCCAGATCATGTAGATCACGCCCATAAAACCGAGAAACGCGCCCCATGTGTTGCGCTCTTTGAACAACGCGGTCCAGCGCAGTTTCGGCGCCGCTTTCTGTTGCACCGCCACCGGTTCTGCACGGCCGGTGGCGGCCATGTATTCGGCTTTGCTTTTGTAGAATTTGAACCAGCACAGCGCCAGCACCAACCCGACGACACCGGTGAGGATAAACATGCCGCGCCAGCCCAGATGGACCATGAACAACGTCAGCAACGGCGGCGCCAGGCACGGGCCGATGCAGGTCGAGGACCACACCCAGCCGGTGGCCGTGCCGCGCTCTTGGGTGTCGAACCATTCGGACAAGGCCTTGGCTGCCGAGGGGAACACCGGCGCTTCGCCAATGCCCAGCAACACCCGCAGGCCGACCAGATGGCCGTAGCTGCTGAACAGGCCAAAGGCCGCTTGGGCCACCGACCACACCATCAACGAACCGCCCAGGGCGAGTTTGCTGCCGAGTTTGTCGATCAACGCGCCGAGGGGTAATTGCGAGAAGGCGTAAGCGATGGAGAAGGCTGAGAGCATGACGCCCATTTGCATGGGGCTGATGGCCAGGTCTTTCTGGATGGTGGTGTTGGCGATGGACAGGGCACTGCGGTCGAGGTAGTTGACGACTCCAATCATAAACAGGAAAAAAATCGTCAGCGTCTTGTAGCTTTTTATTGTTTTCATACGCGCCTCTAGTGAGCGGTGGCGCCCTACCCGCGCAACACATCGGCGGGTGGGCGACTTGCACTCTAAATGCCCACCTGCGCGCTGCCCAATCACAAGATCCCATCGGTTAATAACCGCGCGTTATCAAGGCGTCTGGCGGGCTCCACGCACAGCATCGGGGCCGCTCAACAGCGCGTCGATAAACGCCTGCATCGACCAGCTCGGCGGTTCGTTGCGCCGGGTGATGATGCCGTAATCAGCCAGCACCAACGGAAACGGTAACGCCAGACGGGTCAGGCGCCCGGCCTGGATTTCCGGTTCGGCCATGGACTCAGCCAGCATCGCGACCACCGGGGCGGTTTGCAGCAGTTGCATGGTGGTTTGCAGCGACACGGTTTCGACGGTGTTTTCCGGGGTTTGCATGTTGGCTTCGATAAACGCCCGCTCCAGCCGCGCGCGCATCGGCGTGCCCGTCGGGTAGACCACCCAGGGCCAACTGCCGAGGTCGGTCAGCGGGGTTTCGCTGGCGCCCGCCAACGGGTGCTGGCTGCCCGTGACCAGACACAGCGGCTCGGGGGCCAACGGCTGAAAATCAAACAATTCACGGTGCCGGTCGAGGGTGAAGCGCGCCACCACCAGGTCCAGCTCCTTATGTTCAAGCATGGTCAGCATGTTGGCGCTGGTGCCCTCCAGCACTTCGATTGTGAGCAAGGGCCATTGTTGCTTGACCTCGACAATCGCCGCGGGCACTGCCACCGCAGCGGCCGCATAGATGGTGCCGACTTTCAAAAAGCCATGCCCGCCCTGGCGCAGATGGTTGATCTGGACCACAAACTGCTGGGTGTCATTGAGGGCGATTTGCGCAAAGCGCGCCACGTGACTGCCAAGGTCCGTCAGCGACATGCTGCGCGGCAAACGCTGGAACACATCAAAGCCCAATTGGTGCTCGATCTCGCGCAGCATCTTGCTCACCGCCGGCTGGCTGATGTTCATTTCCTGGGCCGTGGCGTGCATGTTTTGCGTGCGCGCCAGGGTGTCGATTAGCACCAAATGGCGGAACCGTAACCAGTTGCACAGTTGATTAAACGCGACTTCCGCCATCCGATAACCTCCCGTTATTAAGGCTTGAGAATATCTCATTGGCGATTATCGCAGCGCAACATTAGTGTTGGCCCCATAAGAACAATGGATCCGCACTCATGAACCTCGCCAACAAACGCGTTTTGATTACCGCGGCGGCAAACGGCATTGGTCGCGCTTCGGTGCGGGCCTTGCGCGACGCAGGCGCCACGGTCATCGCCACCGACTTGAACGTCGATGCCTTGCACGACATTCCGGGTATTCAGGCGTTATCGCTGGACGTCACCCAACCGGCAGCCATCGACGCCATTCGCCAGCAAGTCGGCACCCTCGATGTGCTGTTCAACTGCGCAGGCTACGTGCACAGCGGCGCGCTGCTGGAATGCGACGACAGCGCCTGGCAATTCTCTTTCGACCTCAACGTCACCGCCATGTACCGGATGATCCGTGCCTTCTTGCCGGGCATGCTGGACAACGGTGGCGGCTCGATCATCAACATGGCCTCGGTGGCGTCCAGCGTGAAGGGCGTACCGAACCGTTTTGCCTACACCGCCAGCAAAGCGGCGGTGATTGGCTTGACCAAATCGGTGGCGACCGATTACATCAGTCAAGGGATTCGTTGTAACGCCATATGCCCAGGCACGGTGGACTCGCCTTCGCTGCGCCAGCGCATTGCCGAACAGGCCCGTGAGCAAGGGCGTTCGGAGGCTGAGGTGTATCAAGCGTTTGTGGCTCGCCAGCCCATGGGCCGCATCGGCAGCGCCGAAGAAATCGCCCAGTTGGTGGTGTACCTGGCCAGCGATGCCAGCAGCTACACCACCGGCACCACGCAGATTATTGATGGCGGGATGAGCAACTAATTCCCACTGTAGGAGCGAGCTTGCTCGCGAGCTTTTAAAAGATCAAAAGATCGCGAGCAAGCTCGCTCCTACAAAAACAGGTTTCAACTTTAGAACAGGAGCTTTTATGAAACTGCTGCGCTACGGCGAAAAAGGTCAGGAAAAACCCGGTCTGCTCGATGCCCAAGGCAATATCCGAGATTTGTCGGCGCATATCGCCGATGTCGCCGGCAAGGCGCTGGAGCCTGCAAGCCTTGAAGCCCTGAGTAAAATCGACCCGGCCAGCCTGCCGCTGGTCAACGGCTCGCCACGCATCGGCGCCTGCGTCGGGCAGGTCGGCAAGTTCATTTGCATCGGCCTTAACTACGCCGACCACGCGGCTGAATCCGGGCTGGCCGTGCCGTCGGAGCCGGTGGTTTTCAACAAGTGGACCAGCGCCATTTGCGGCCCTAATGATGACGTCGAAATCCCTCGCGGTTCGGTCAAAACTGACTGGGAAGTCGAGCTGGGCGTGGTCATCGGCAAAGGCGGCCGCTACATCGACGAGAGCAACGCCCTGGACCACGTCGCCGGTTACTGCGTGATCAACGATGTGTCTGAGCGCGAATGGCAACTGGAACGCGGCGGCACCTGGGACAAAGGCAAGGGTTTTGACACCTTCGGCCCCATTGGTCCATGGCTGGTGACCCGTGACGAAATCCGCGACCCGCACCACCTCAAGCTGTGGCTTGAGGTCGACGGACAGCGCTACCAGAACGGCAATACCAACACCATGGTGTTCCAGATCCCGGCGCTGATTGCCTACCTGAGCCGCTGCATGTCGCTGCAACCGGGCGATGTGATTTCTACCGGCACGCCGCCGGGTGTGGGCCTGGGGATCAAGCCGGAGCCAGTGTACCTGCGCGCCGGCCAGCAGATGCGCCTGGGCATCGAAGGGCTGGGCGAACAGCAGCAACGTACGGTGCAAGCCGACTGATTACACCGCTCAAACAACTATAAGAAACAGGAGCAACACATGCGCATCCTCATCACTGGCGGTACCGGCTTTATCGGCAAGCAACTGGCTCAACGCCTGGCAGATTTGAACACCCTGACGCTGGAAGGCGAAGCACCGCGCACCATCGAACGCATCGTGCTGTTCGACGCCTTTGCCGGTGAAGACGTACCCAATGACCCGCGCATTGAGCTGGTGACCGGCGATGTTGCCGACCCTGAAGTGATCGCCCGTGTCACCGATGGCGTGGACCTGGTGTGGCACCTGGCGGCAGTGGTCAGCTCGGCCGCCGAGGCGGATTTTGACTTGGGCATGCAGGTGAATTTGCACGGCCTGATGCTGCTTCTCGAAACCCTGCGCAAGCAAGGCACCGCGCCGCGTCTGGTATACGCCAGCGGCTTCGCAGTGTTCGGCGGCAAGCTGCCGGAGGTGGTGGACGACGACACCGTGCTCACCCCGCAATCGTCCTATGGCATGCAAAAAGCCGTCGGTGAATTGCTGGTGGCCGACTACGCCCGTAAAGGTTTTGTGGATGGCCGCGTGTTGCGCCTGCCGACCGTGGCGGTGCGCCCCGGCAAACCGAACAAAGCCGCGTCGACCTTTTTTAGCTCGATCATCCGCGAGCCGCTGGTGGGCCTGCCTGCCGTGTGCCCGGTGCGCCCCGACACGCGCGTGTACCTGACCTCGCCACGGCGCATTGTCGAGTCGATGTTGCTGGGCATGACCCTGTCGCCGCAGACCCTGGGCGGCGAGCGCATCATCCCGCTGCCGGGCGTGACCACCACCGTGGCCGACATGGTCGCGGCGCTGCAACGGGTGGCCGGTGATAAAGCCACACAACTGATTCGCTGGGAGCCGGATGCAACCATCCAGCGTATTGTCGAAAGCTGGCCAAGCAAGGTTGAAGCCCCGCGTGCCCGTGCACTGGGCTTCACCGCCGACCCGGACTTCGACGCCATCGTGCGTGCGCACATAGAAGATACTGCACAGTAACTGACAGCCGCTCTACACCTCCCCTGTGGGAGCGGGCTTGCTCGCGATGATATCGATTCGGTCTACTGCCACACCGCGTCGCCTGGATCGCGAGCAAGCCCGCTCCCACAAACAACAATAAAAAATTGAGGCCGTGCGATATGACCACCACCCCGCTTCCGGATGTCACTGACATCGAGCAACAAACGATCAAGCGCGTCACCAAGCGCATGATCCCCTTTCTGATCCTCCTGTTTGTGGTCGCCTTTCTGGACCGCAACAACGTCGGTTTCGCCGCCCTGCGAATGAACGACGACATCGGTATCAGCCAGACCCTGTATGGCCTGGGTGCCGGTATTTTCTTCCTCGGCTACTTCATTTTCGAAGTACCGAGCAACGTCTTGCTGCACCGCTACGGCGCCCGCGTGTGGATCGCCCGGATCATGGTGACCTGGGGCATCATCGCCGGGGCCATGGGCTTTTTGCAGACGCCGGTGCACTTTGTCTCACTGCGTTTTCTGCTGGGCATCGCTGAAGCCGGCTTCTTTCCGGGGGTGATTTACTTGCTGTCGCTGTGGTTTCCGAGCCGCTACCGGGCACGCATGATCGCCACCTTTTACCTCGGCGTACCCATCGCACAAGTGATCGGCGCACCGCTGTCGGTGGGCCTGATGGAAATGGGCGACGCACTGGGCTTCGTCGGCTGGCGCCTGATGTACATCGTCGAAGCCGTACCGGCAGTGATTCTCGGCGTGGTCTGCTACTTCTACCTCACCGACCATCCGCGTCAGGCCCACTGGCTGACCGATGCGCAGCGCAACTGGCTGATCAACACCCTGGAACATGAAGAGCGCAACAAACCGCTGGTGGTGGGCATTCAACCGAGCAAATGGCAGATGATCCGCAAGGCGTTGTCCAGCCGTCAGGTATGGCTGCTGGCGCTGGTGTACTTCGGCATCACCTCGGGCTCCAACGCCATGAACTTCTTTATGCCCACCGTTCTGGCCTCGTTCCGTGGCTCGTTCGGGCTGGAAATAGGCCTGATGCAAAACGGCCTGATCACCGCCATCCCTTACGCCTTGGCCGCTGTTGCCATGATCTGGTGGAGCCGTCGTTCGGACCGCCTGCAAGAACGTCACTGGCACGCAGGCGGTGCCGCCATGCTCGCTGCTGTGTCCATCGCCGTGGCGCTGTGGCTGAACCAGCCGTGGATCATCGTGATCGGCTTCATCCTGCTGGCCATGGGCGTTTACAGCGCGATCAACGTGTTCTGGGCCGTGCCAGGGCAAGTGCTCACTGGCTTGGGCGCTGCCGCCGGGATTGGCCTGATCAACTCCATCGGTAACCTCAGCGGCTTTATCGGCCCTTACCTGACCGGTTACCTGTTCAACGTGACCGGCAGCTACACCCCGGGCTTCCTGGTGATTGCCGCACTGGTCGGCGCCGGTGGTCTGGGCATGGTGTTGATGCCACGTAACAAGGTGTCGCTGGGCAACGCCGCCGGCGCAACCTCTGCAACCGTAGGAGGCAAGGCATGAGCCTGCAAACCGTAGCGTTTATTGGCACCGGGATCATGGGCAAGCCCATGGCCCGCAACCTGTTGCACGCCGGCTACCCGGTACGGGCCTGGAACCGCTCGGTGGCCAAGGCCGAGGAATTGTCCGCCCAGGGCGCCGAGGTGTTTGCCACCCCGGCCGAGGCGGCCAAAGGCGCTCAGGTGCTGATCTGCATGCTCAGCGATGGTCCGACCTGTGACGAGGTGCTGTTTGGTGAAAACGGCGCCGCCAAGGCCCTGGCGCCGGGCGCGCTGGTAGTGGTGATGAGCTCGATCCCGGTCGACACCGCCGTCGAACACGCCCGGCTGAGCGCCGAACTTGGCTTGCGCTACCTCGACGCCCCGGTGTCGGGGGGCGAGCGCGGGGCCCGTGAAGCGAGCCTGGCAATTATGGTCGGCGGCGAAACCGCCGCCTTTGAACAAGGCCGCGCCGTACTGGCGGCCATGGGCCGCCCGGTGCATGTCGGCCCGGCCGGCACCGGCGAGCTGTCAAAACTGGTCAATCAACTGATCGTGGCCAGCACCATCGCCACCGTCGCCGAAGGCCTGTTGCTGGCTGAGCGCGGCGGCGCCGACCCGTCCAAGGTGCATGAAGCCTTGATGGGCGGTTTTGTCGATTCACCGATCTGGCGTCAACACGGTCAGCGCATGCTGACCAACGACTTCACCCCCGGTGGCCCGGCCAAATGGCAACTCAAAGACACCCGCACCGCCCTCGCCCAGGCGCACAAGCTCGGCTTGTCGCTGCCGGTGGCCAGCCTCGTCGACGGGCTGTTTGCAGCCATGGTCGAGGCCGGTGACGGCGAGCTTGATCACGCCGGATTGATCCGCCAGTTACGCCGCAACAACACTTTGCCTGAATAAAAATAATTTGCTGGAGCCTGCCATGACCGAATCCACCCCACGCCGCCTGCGCAGCCAGTTATGGTTCGATGATCCCAGCCATGCTGACCTCACCGCGCTGTACGTTGAGCGCTACATGAACCAGGGCCTGACCCGCGCCGAGCTGCAATCGGGGCGGCCGATTATCGGCATCGCCCAGACCGGCAGCGACCTGACCCCGTGCAACCGTCATCACATCGAACTGGCCAAGCGGGTCAAGGATGGCATCCGCGATGCGGGCGGGATCCCGATGGAATTCCCGGTGCACCCGATTGCCGAGCAATCACGCCGCCCGACCGCCGCACTGGACCGCAATCTGGCCTATCTGGGCCTGGTCGAAGTGCTGCACGGCTACCCGCTGGATGGCGTGGTGCTGACCACCGGCTGCGACAAAACCACCCCGGCGTGCCTGATGGCCGCCGCTACCACCGACTTGCCGTCTATCGTGCTGTCCGGCGGGCCGATGCTCGACGGTTGGCACAAAGGCCAGCGCATCGGCTCCGGCACGGTGCTGTGGCATGCGCGCAATTTGCTCAGCGCGGGCGAGATCGACTACGAAGGGTTCATGACCCTGACCACCGCCTCGTCGCCCTCGGTGGGCCACTGCAACACCATGGGCACCGCGCTGTCGATGAACGCGCTGGCCGAAGCGTTGGGCATGTCGTTGCCGGGTTGCGCGAGCATTCCGGCGCCGTACCGCGAGCGCGGGCAAATGGCTTATGCCACCGGCATGCGCATTGTCGATCTGGTGCGCGAAGACGTGCGCCCGTCGCAGATCATGACCCACGCCGCCTTCGAAAACGCCATCGCCGTGGCCTCGGCCCTCGGCGCCTCCACCAACTGCCCGCCTCACTTGATCGCCATCGCCCGTCACAGCGGCATCGACCTGTCGCTGGACGACTGGCAGCGTGTCGGCGAAGACGTGCCGTTGCTGGTCAACTGCATGCCCGCCGGTGAATACCTGGGCGAAAGCTTCCACCGTGCGGGCGGCGTTCCGGCGGTGATGCACGAACTGGACAAAGTCGGCCGTCTGCACCGCGATTGCTTGACCGTGAGCGGCCGCAAGATGGGCGAAGTGGTGGCCGATTGTGTGACCGGCGACCGCGACGTGATCCGCTCCTACGAAGACCCGTTGATGCACCGCGCAGGCTTTATCGTGCTCAGCGGCAACTTCTTCGACAGCGCGATCATGAAGATGTCGGTGGTCGGTGAGGCGTTTCGCAGCACCTACCTCAGCGACCCCGAGCGGCCCAACAGTTTTGAAGCGCGGGCCATCGTCTTTGAAGGCCCGGAAGACTATCAGGCGCGCATCAACGACCCGTCACTGGACATCGACGAGCGCTGCATTCTGGTGATTCGCGGCTGCGGCACCGTGGGTTTCCCCGGCAGTGGCGAGGTGGTCAACATGACCCCGCCGTCCGCCATGATCAAGGCCGGTATCGACTCGTTGCCGTGTATGGGCGACGGTCGCCAGAGCGGCACCTCGGCCAGCCCGTCGATCCTCAACATGTCCCCGGAATCGGCGGTGGGCGGCGGCCTGGCGTTGCTGCGCACCGGTGACCGCCTGCGCGTCGACCTCAATGCGCGCAGCGTCAACCTGCTGGTGGACGAAGCCGAACTCGACGAACGTCGCAAAGAACCGCTGCCACCGCTGGCCCCGTCGCAAACCCCGTGGCAGGAACTGTACCGCCAACTGGTCGGCCAGTTGTCCACCGGCGGCTGCCTGGAACCGGCCACCCTGTACTGGCGCGTCATCCCGGAAAACGGCCCGCCGCGCCACTCTCATTAACCTTCCCAACCCCCTGTAGGAGCGAGCTTGCTCGCGAGCTTTTAAGATCAAAAGATCGCGAGCAAGCTCGCTCCTACGGGGGGCGTTCGCCCAAAATTCGAGGATTGCCCCCATGAACACGCTGCAATTGAACATTGAAAACTCCCTGCCGCACGACTGGCAACGGGCAACCCTGGTCGGTCGCGTGTGGCTCCCCGGCGAACGCGGCGGCCCGGCCGTGGTGGTGATTCGTGACGGCGAAGTGATCGACTGCAGTGCGCACTTCGCAACCCTCAGCCTGTTGCTCGACCATGATCAACCCCTGCAAGCGGTGCGCGAAATCAGCGGCACGTCGCTGGGCTCGATCGAGGACCTGCTGGCCAACAGCGGCGAACAGCGCGACCCGGCAAAACCGTACCTGCTGGCGCCCACCGACCTGCAAGTGATCAAGGCCGCAGGCGTGACGTTTGCCTCCAGCATGATCGAACGGGTCATCGAAGAAAAAGCCGGTGGCGATGCCCTGCGCGCCGAAGAAATCCGCGCCCTGGTGCAAGCGGCCATCGGCGATAACCTGCGCGACCTCAAACCCGGCTCGCCCGAGGCGATGCGCCTCAAGCAGGTGCTGATCGAGCAAAAAATGTGGTCGCAATACCTGGAAGTCGGCATCGGTCCGGACGCCGAGATTTTCACCAAGGCGCCAATATTGGCCGCCGTCGGCAGCGGCAACGCGATTGGCATTCACCCCGGTTCCAGCTGGAACAACCCTGAACCTGAAGTGGTGCTGGCCGTCGACAGCCAGGGCCGCATTTATGGCGCGACGTTGGGCAACGACGTCAACCTGCGCGACTTCGAAGGCCGCAGCGCGCTGCTGCTGAGCAAAGCCAAGGACAACAACGCCTCGTGCGCCCTGGGGCCGTTTATCCGTTTGTTCGACGAGCATTTCAGCCTCGACGATGTGCGCAACTGCGAAGTGACTTTGCGGGTTGAAGGCCAAGACGGCTACGTGCTCAACGGCAAAAGCTCAATGAACCAGATCAGCCGCGACCCGGCCGACCTGGCCGCGCAAACCCTCAACGAAAACCACCAATACCCGGACGGCTTCGTGCTGTTTCTCGGCACCCTGTTTGCCCCCACCGACGATCGCGACCATCCCGGCCAAGGCTTCACCCACAAACCGGGCGACGTAGTGAGTATTTCATCGCCGACATTGGGCGCTCTGCACAACCGCGTGACCACCAGCGACCAGGCCCCGCGCTGGACGTTCGGCGTGGGCGACTTGATGAAGAATTTGGCCGAGCGCGGGTTGTTGGGGTAAGGCAACATCCACTACTGAAAGGGGCCAACTGCGGCCCCTCTTATGTGGATCTTTTACTGTCAGGCGCCGGTGCCCGGGGGTTGAGTTGACAGCCTCTGACTATTCACAACTGCTTAGATACAGATTCAGACCGTCAGGAAAGCTAACCAATGCCAGATTCGATATTTCCTCGGCTTGAGCGGGTGAAATGGGAAAGTCTGCGCCAATACAATCTGTGCTCTCGCTCCACTTCATAACAGGCATTAAATCTTGAACAGACAGATTTACTTCGTGTTCATAAACAAGTTCATCTTTGCCTTTCTCGAATCCCATCACTAAAAATTTCATGGCTCAATTCTCCGTGTCTTATCAGCTGGTTTAGTTTGCTCACCCGTTTCTGGATTAAATTCACCTAAATGGTGTCCGCGTTTATTGAATTTCTCCAGAGCTCCATGTTGGCGATCCCATTCATAAATGAAACCTTCAGAATCACGCCACCTCGGGCGTAGCCCGCCTCCACCTTGGACTGATGTTTTGGGGCTTCCACGCTTTGCAGTTGGAAAAGCGGCTAAAGGTCCTTTGGGTGTTGGATGGTACTTATGCCCCGGCACACTCAACACAATATAAAGCGGTGCCACCCCCGAATCAGCCGGGAACACCAGGATGAAGTCCTTGTAGTCCGGCGGGTAGATCGGGTTGACGATGATTGTGTCGGCGCTCTTGGTCGGCGGGAAGATCCAGATAGGCGGTATGTGAGGAGCGCCTTTTAACGGCGGGATGCCGAGCGTGTCGTGTGGATCTGTCGCAGGTGTCCAGATCAGTTCGACACCATCACCAAAGTCCGCCACGTATTGCGAGCCGCGCTGGCTGAACTGGATAACGTCGATCATTTCCCATTCGGGTTTTGTGCCGGTATAGAAGCCATAGCCCTTGAGCGCGCCATCAGCCTGTTGTTCAACGTACAAGCGCATGCGGGTACGGGCTTGCTTGAGTGAGCGCAGTTGGTCTTCGGTGTACAGGGCGCTGTCGGCAAGATCAGACGGCCAGAAAAAAGGCTACCAAGCCTGCCAAAAGACTCGCAATCATGGTTCCGCCGGCCGTTGCTGCGACTCCCAAGGCCAAACCGCCGACACCTGCCAGTACAGCACCACTGATGATTTCTAGCGGGACTAACCCAGAACTGTCTGCCTGACGGGCACCCAAAATTGCGAAATGGCCGTAATCGCTCAGGCTGTCGACGGGCACAAAGCCCGTGGGGTCGGTGTAGTTGATAACCGCATCGGGCAGCTTGCTGCACTTGGCGAATACACAGCCCCGACGCTCAGGTTTCTGCGAGCTCTGCTGAGCTACCGATTCAGCCCGGCGTCGCTCCATGTAGGCATCTTGTCGGGCCTGAATGGCCTCGTAGGCCTTGATACCGTCGTCGCGTTCTTTGAGTTCGGCGGGGGTCATGTCGTCAAAGTACGAAGCCCCTTGACCACCATCGCCACCCACACGCCGACGTGTTTGCGTCACGCCTTGCTTGTTGCTCATAAGACGCCTTCCTGTAGGAGAGCGCCGCACGGTATCGGCATGAATAGGCGCTAGAAATCAGGCGGGTCGGCAGTGCGTGTAGGCTTGGGGAGTTTCTATTGAGGGATTTGGCGCACGACACACCACGTGTAGGAGCGAGCTTGCCTCGCGATCTTTTGATCTTTTAAAAGATCGCGAGGCAAGCTCGCTCCTACAAGGGATATGGGTTAGTAGACTGCTTCGCCCGCACCGGCGGCGAGGCGGCGGAATATCAGCGCTGAGGCCATGCAGGCGATGCCGCAGAGCACCAGCATGGCGGCAACATCGCTGGTTTGCGGCACGCTGTGCCCGCGCAGGTTCATCAACACGCCCAGCAGTGAGGCCATCAGACCCACCGACAGGCTCATGCTTAATTGCACGGTCATGGCCGACAGGCTGCTGGCGCGGCTGCTCAGTGCGGCAGGCACGTCGGCGTAGGTCAGCGCGCCGAGGGTGCTGTATTGCAATGAACGAATCACCCCACTGCCAAACAGCATTAGCACGATGACGCTGTAGGGGGTGGCGTCGGTAAAACTCGCGCATGAGGCCAGGGTCAGGCCGGTCAATACGGCGTTGATCACCAGCGTGCGGCGGATGCCGTAACGGCGCACCACGCGCACGGCCAGCAGTTTCATCGCAAAGGCCCCGGCACCTCCGGCCAACGTCAGTAACCCGGCGTGCAACGGGCTCAGGCCAAAACACAGCTGGAACATCAGCACCAGCAAAAACGGTAACGACGAGGTGCCCAGACGCAGCAGGTTGCCGCCCCAAAAGCTGATGCCGTAGCTGGGGATGCGCAGCAGTTTCAGGTCCAGCAGCGGCTCGGCGCAGCGTTGTGCATGGCGGATGTATAACGCGCCGCAGAGCACGCCGACAGCGATCATCAGCGCCACCCACAGGTGCGGCAACAGGCCGTGGCCCAGCGCTTCGAAGCCGAACACCAGCGCCGCCATGGCCACCGCGCTGAGCGCCAGCCCGCGTACATCCAACCCCTGCTCGCGCACGCCGGGGTAGTACGGCACATGGCGCAGCACCAGCACGATGCCGACCAAACCGATGGGCACATTGATCAGGAAGATCCAGTGCCACGACCAATAGGTGACCATCAGGCCGCCCAACGGCGGGCCGAGCATGGGGCCGATCAACGCCGGGATGGTCAGGTACGACAGGTTGCGCAGCAGGTCTTCACGGGGTGACCAGCGCAATAAAATCAACTGCCCCACGGGCACCATCATCGCCCCCGCCGCGCCCTGGAGCATGCGCGCCAGGCACAGTTGCAGCAGTGAGTTGGAGGCGGCGCAGGCCAGGGATGAAGCGATAAACAGCGAGATGGCGATCACGAATAATCGACGCGGCCCGTAGCGGTCAGCCACCCAGCCGCTAACCGGCACACACAGCGCAGCCCCGAGCATGTAGAGCGAAACCACCAGGTTCATGCGGATGCTCGGCGCGCTGAAGTCGCTGGCCATTTGCGGCAAGGCAGTCATGACGACGGTGGAGTCGATCAGTTCCATGCACAGCGCACAGCCAATGATCATCGGCACGCGCCGCGATAACGGGCGCGTGTGCGGGAGGGTTTGGGCGATGGTCACTCAGGGGGTTCTCGATGAGGATACGTTTTGCACGGTTTCGCCCTGACGGCATGGCACATGCCAGATCAAAAGATCGCGAGGCAAGCTCGCTCCTACAGGGCGTAGAACGGGGTTAGATGGCCAATTTAAGGAAGTCGAAGGCCATGCGCCGGCCGCTTTCCAGGTGCGGGATGGCGTCCAGCAGGGCTTGGGTGTACGGGTGTTGCGGGTGGTCGAAGACGTCGCGCACGCGGCCGCTTTCGACGGCTACGCCGTCTTTCATTACCAGCACGTCGTCGCTGACGTGGTTGATCACGCCCAGGTCGTGGGAGATGAACAGGCAGGCCAGGCCCAGGCGCTGTTTGAGGTCGTCGAGCAGTTCGAGGATTTGCGCCTGCACCGAGACGTCCAGCGCCGAGACCGGTTCGTCGCACACCAGTATCTGCGGCTGCGCCGCCAGGGCGCGGGCAATGGCGATGCGCTGGCGCTGGCCGCCCGACAGTTCAATCGGGCGGCGCTCGAGCATTGCCGCGTCGAGTTTGACTAAAGCCAGCAGTTCTTCGGCGCGCCGGGGCCATTCGCTGCGCTTGTGCCCGGCCACTTCCAGCGCTTCGTTGAGCACACGGCGCACGCTGTAGCGCGGGTCGAAGGAGCTGAGCGGGTCCTGGAACACCACTTGAATGCTGCGCCGCAGTTGGCGTTTTTCTGCCGCAGACAGGCTCAGCCATGGCTGGCCTTTGATATGGATGTCGCCGCTGTCCGGGGTTTCCAGACCGAGGATCATCCGTGTGAGGGTGGTTTTGCCCGAGCCGGACTCACCAACGATGCCCAAGGTTTTGCCCCGGCGCAGTTGCAGCGACACTTGGTTGACCACGGTGCGATCTTTGCCGTCCGGCCCCTTGAAGGATTTGCTCAAGCCGTTGACCTGCAACAGCGGCGGCGTTTGCTCGGCCTTGGCCGTGACGATGCTCAGCGGGGTACGCGCCGCGCTTTGGTTGCGGCGAAAGTGCACCGCCCTGCCCGTGCGCAGCAAGTATTGGGTGTAGGGATGCTGCGGGTCGTGCAGCACGTCGTCGACGTTGCCCTGCTCGACGATGATGCCGTTATGCATCACCGCCACCCGGTTGGCCAGCCGCGAGACCACGGCCAAGTCATGGCTGACGATCAGCATCGCGGTGCTCTCGCCGCGCAGGGATTCGAGCAAGGTCAGCACTTGCGCCTGCACGGTGGTGTCGAGGGCCGTGGTGGGTTCGTCGGCGATCAGTAAGCGCGGGTTGCAGGCGATGGCCGAAGCAATCAGCGCCCGTTGGCGCAAGCCGCCGGACAATTGATACGGGTACTGCCGCGCGCGTAATTCCGGCTCGGGCACGCCCACCGCGCGCAGCAGTTCGATGACTTTGGCGTCACGCTGCGCCCGGTCGAGGTCGGTGTGCAGCTGCAGCGGTTCAGCAATTTCCTTGCCCACCAGCCGCAACGGGTCGAGGGAACCCAGGGCGTCCTGCATGACAAAGCCGATTTGCGCGCCGCGTATTTTGCGCCAGGTGCGTTCATCAAACTGACGCAGGTCCTGCCCGGCAAACGCCAGTGTGCTGGCCTGGACCTGCGCACGGGCTCCGGTGAGCCCGGCGAGGGTGCGCGAGGTCACGCTTTTGCCCGAGCCGGACTCGCCTACCAGCGCCAGGCACTCGCCGGGATGCACCTGAAAACTCACGCCCTTGAGGGTCGGCGCCGCGTGCGCGCCAAAGCGTACGTGGAGGTTTTGCACATCGATCAGAGGTTGTGTACTCATGCCCGTTTCCCTTCGCTGCGACGCAACAGTTCGCGGCCGATCGCGCTGATCGAGACCACGGTCAATGTGATTGCCAGGGCGGGCCATGCCACCAGCCACCAGGCGTTGGCCAAATAGTTGCGGCCCATGGCGAGCATCCCGCCCCACTCCGGCGCTGGCGGCGCGGCGCCAAAACCCAAAAAGCTCAAGGCCGCGCCGTTGACGATGTTGCCGCCAATGCCGATGGTGGCCAGGATCAATATCGGTTTGATCGCGTTGGGCAGCACATGCCGCAAGATCACTAAATGCCGGGGCAGCCCCAGCGTGGTGGCCGCTTCGACGTAACCGGCGCCGCGCACCACCAGGGTTTGCGCCCGCACCAAACGCGCATAACGCGGCACGTTGGCAATGCCGATAGCGAGGATGATGTTGAGCTGGCCCTGGCCGAAGAAGGTGATGATCACCAGCGCCAGCAACAGGTCGGGAAACGCCAGCAGCACGTCGATCACGCGCATGACGGCGCCGTCCAGCCAGCGCGGGCCGAGCCCCGCCGTCAGGCCCAGCAAAGTGCCCAGCAGCAGGCCGACCG
>NZ_WIVZ01000109.1:0-848 GCF_009600325.1 Pseudomonas sp. FSL R10-2189 | reverse complement strand
GGGCCTCTACTAAGAGCCAAGCCATGACCGAGCCAAAGCGCGAAAAGATCATCAAGGTGCGGGTGTCCCCCGAGGAACTGGCCACCCTCCAGATGCACAGCACCAGGACGGAGCTGGCCCGCTGGATGCGGGAGAGCTGCCTCAGCCCCGGTCAGACCGATCTAGTCCGTGACCTGCGCGGCGCGGCCCCGGCGGCTGATCCCGCGTTGCTGCGCCAGTTGGCGAGCATCGGGAACAACCTCAACCAGATCGCCCGCAAGGTGAACACCGCCGAGTGGGGGGCTGTTGATCGCGTCCAGGTCATAGGCGCCCTGGCCGGGGTTGAGCGTGAGTTGGCCGAACTGCGAGCGCTGCACAAGTGATCGTGAAGTTCCACGCTAGGGGCACTGGCGGTGGCAAGGGGCCGACGCAGTACCTGCTGGGCCGGGACGGCCAGCGGGAGGGGTCAACCCTGCTGCGTGGCGATCCCGAGCAGGTGGCCGCACTGATCGACTCCAGTCGGTACGCCAAGAAGTACACCAGCGGCGTGCTGAGCTTTGCCGAGGCGGATCTACCGCCCGAGCAGAAACGGGCCCTCATGGACAGCTTCGAGCAGGCGTTAATGCCCGGCCTAGAGGCTCGGCAGTACAGCTGCCTATGGGTTGAGCACCAAGACAAGGGGCGGCTAGAGCTGAACTTCGTGATCCCCAACCTGGAGCTGACCGAGGGCAAGCGTTTGCAGCCCTACTACCACGTCGCCGATCAGCGCCGGGTCGATGCCTGGGCGACGGTTCAGCGTGCCGAGCTGGGTCTTGCCGACCCGAAAGACCCGTCTCGTAGGCGGGCCCTTGTAACGCCCCGCGACCTGC
>NZ_WIVZ01000108.1:0-860 GCF_009600325.1 Pseudomonas sp. FSL R10-2189 | reverse complement strand
CAGCTTTTGGCTGCTCGGGATGCGCTACCATGCGATTTTTTAAGGAGCCATCTCATGCAGCGTTTGGTAAAGCCGTCGGATTACGTCCTGCAGGACGTTCTCGGCCAATCGATGTATCTGATTCCCTGGGAGCCCAGGCTCTGCCCGGGCAACCCGGCAGAAGATCCCGAGGTTGGCGCACAGCTTTACAACACATTCGTCCAGGATCAGGCCAAGGGTGTTGTACCCCGGGCCCCCGCCCAGCAGATGAGCGACATTCTGGATTGGGTTTTCGAAACGGCGGGCGAACCCGCCCGCCGCCTAGCCGCTGACCTGGCGGCAGCGTACCTAGGCAAGCACTCCTTCCTGATCGATGACCTGGAGGATTGGGACGCTGAAACCAAGTCGCACCGGGCGTGCCTGGTTTTTCATGGCGAGGACATTGGGGGACTTTCAGCTCGAACAGTCATGAAATTGCGGGCTCGAGCCGCCGCCGGATTTTAGCCGCTAAAATATCGTTCGACCGGTTGTTGCTACTAGCAACACGGGAGAGCATAACGAATAGAAAGGCCCCCCCGGCCGGCCGCCTGACTGACTGGCTGATGCGCTACGCTGGTCGCATCTAATGACCAAGTTAAGGAGTACTTATGAGCTTTGCCCATATCGGAGAAATCAAGGAAGTGAGTGACTTGAGCGAAGCCAATCAGTTGAGCGAGGCGGGGCTTGAGCTGTTGCAAATCGTCCCTGGCTGGTCCGCTGACAACAAGCCGTGCACGCTGTTTTATGTTGGTGTGCCAAAAGTAAGAAGCGCCGAGTCCAAGGTCTTCAAGAGAAAGCAATGATGCCCGCGCGTTACCAATAACGGCGTTTATGGTAAATCC
>NZ_WIVZ01000107.1:0-880 GCF_009600325.1 Pseudomonas sp. FSL R10-2189 | reverse complement strand
ATAGAACCAGCTGTTGAGCAAATTAACGAACACAGCCCGTTAATTTTGAATTGGAGCGCTAAGAAGACAGGACGAAAAGTAACTCACTTAGTGTTTGATTACTGCTCCAAAAAGCAGCCTGATCAAATTGCTAAGCCGAGACGAAAGACAAAATTAACGGACGCACAGATCAAAGATCTAGCTCGTCCTGGGGAGTCTTGGGATGAAGCCCGCAAGCGGCTTGAACACCATCCATAAGAAGCTCGCAATGCTCCTTTGACCCAAGCCCAGCGGACCAAAGCGGCAAAGCAGGCACTCCTATGAGACGGCGCTTGATACCTATGCTATTGGAGCATCTGATCATTTTTATTAACTTTATACTTAATCACATCTCATATAAATAAGCGCTCATGTAAACTCCTTGGTTCGGATGAGGCGTAAATTCTATATTATAATAACCGCCATTTATTATTACATGGCATTGGACAAAACCAGCAGCGATTAAAGGACTCTTATTTTCTGCGTATTTAGCAGCTTCTTTTAAAGATAAAAAAGGTAAAACACCTGTTTCTTGATTATTTGAAACTAATTCAACAGCAATTTTTTCAATAGTTTGTGAGTGGTCTTTCTTTTTCCAAAACATACCTTACATCTTCCTTCTCTATGCCATTTAATTAAACTAATTAAGAACTACTAATATCCCTTGAGAATGCGGAACTGTCCGTTTTCACCCCAAGCTTCTGCCTTGTTGTCTACCTCAGCGCAAAGCCGCTTCTGAGGTCCGCACAGGGTCAACACAACTTTGCCGCCTCTGGCTTCTAGGTTCTCTGCATTGGCCCGCAAGTCAGCAATTTCGCTGGGAGACGGCACCAGTAGCATCGACAAACCCACTATCGTCAGT
>NZ_WIVZ01000106.1:0-1001 GCF_009600325.1 Pseudomonas sp. FSL R10-2189 | reverse complement strand
GTAGTATTTAGCCTTGGAGGATGGTCCCCCCATATTCAGACAAAGTTTCTCGTGCTCCGTCCTACTCGATTTCACTGTAAAGATGTTTTCGCGTACAGGGCTATCACCCACTATGGCCGCACTTTCCAGAGCGTTCCGCTAACATCAATACAGCTTAAGGGCTGGTCCCCGTTCGCTCGCCACTACTAAGGGAATCTCGGTTGATTTCTTTTCCTCAGGGTACTTAGATGTTTCAGTTCCCCTGGTTCGCTTCTTAAGCCTATGTATTCAGCTTAAGATACCTAACTTATGTTAGGTGGGTTCCCCCATTCAGACATCTCCGGATCAAAGTCTGTTTGCCGACTCCCCGAAGCTTTTCGCAGGCTACCACGTCTTTCATCGCCTCTGACTGCCAAGGCATCCACCGTATGCGCTTCTTCACTTGACCATATAACCCCAAGCAATCTGGTTATACTATGAAGACAACATTCGCCGAAAATTCGCACACTCAATTAAGAGACTCACAAATTTTACCTTAGCCTGAATAAACACCAGTGAAAGTGTTACTCAGTCTATCTTTCTATCACATACCCAAATTTTTAAAGAACGATCTAATCAAAAGATCAGAAATCAACATTCACCATCGTTTGATGGAATGCTCATTTCTAAGCTTTACGATGCAGAAGCAGTTTATGGTGGAGCCAAACGGGATCGAACCGTTGACCTCCTGCGTGCAAGGCAGGCGCTCTCCCAGCTGAGCTATGGCCCCATATTTCTACAGGTACTTTCCACACAAAATTGGTGGGTCTGGGCAGATTCGAACTGCCGACCTCACCCTTATCAGGGGTGCGCTCTAACCAACTGAGCTACAGACCCAATTTCGAGCTTGCAACTGTTAGCGTGAGCTATCAGCTTGTAGCTTAAAGCTGCTTCTATCGTCTTCTTCAATGAATCAAGCAATTCGTGTGGGAACTTATGGAGCAGCTGATGTCGTCGATTAAGGAGGTGATCCAGCCGCAGGT
>NZ_WIVZ01000105.1:0-1006 GCF_009600325.1 Pseudomonas sp. FSL R10-2189 | reverse complement strand
ATTACATAGCCAGGTGCTTGCTGAAGTCAGGAGGGTTTAGAAATCAGCTACACCCTTAAATGCGAAGAGCCGGTTTTCTCAGTGTCGGTCTCGGTCATGTCGTGGGGATTCCTTTCAGTGCTACACGTTGATGGCGAACACGTCGACCGACTCAGTATAGGCCACAGCTTGTGGGTCTTTCAGGTGCGAAAACGGCTCGCACTCGACTCAAATTGCAGCTGAGAAATCGGAATGGTGCTCCGAGCACGACTCCAATTTTTCGCTCATAGGAAGGAGACACTAGCGGTACACCTCTCGCCGGTTCCCAATCTTAATCACCAGGATGCGCAACGCGCCGTCCTCGATGCTGCTGATAAGGCGGTAGTCGCCTACCCGATACTTCCAAAAATCCCCTAAACGTGAGCCTTTTAAAGCTTCGCCAATGCTGCGCGGATCATCCAGATTTGATACCCGCTCATGCAGAAACAACAGGATTCGTTTAGCGATTTGCGGGTCAAGCTTGCCCAGCTCGCGCTCTGCAGCGCGGTCAAATTCAATCCGCCAAGCCATAGCGCTTCATCACATCCTCAAGGGGTACGGATTCCGAGCGACCCGCGCGGTTATCCAGCAGGCGCTGTTCCGCCAGGTACAGGTCTTCCAAGTCGTCCAGGTGCGCCACGATGGCTTCACGGGCATAGAAAGTTTTGGTTCTGCCGGTGGCTTTGGCGAGGTTTTCCAGACGGTCTTCCAGTTCCGAAGGCAGTCGAATAGCAAGCATGGCCAGACTCCATAATTAGGGATTGATATACAAGTATAGCAAATTGCAGCTAGCCCATGCGCTGGCTGCTGGGCTTGTGCTCCGGCTCGGGCGATCCAGGATCGCGCTTGGCCAGCAGCTGCGGTTCGGTGGCCGTCCGGATGCCACTCTATTGCCCCCGAATGTCGATTTAGGGGTTGTACGCCGGAATCCCAGAAATTTCCGTCAGCCCAGCTCCAGTCCCGCCACGAGCGCATCCAGGTCGATGAA
>NZ_WIVZ01000104.1:0-1038 GCF_009600325.1 Pseudomonas sp. FSL R10-2189 | reverse complement strand
GCCGTAGCGAGCGCGAGGACAAGAAACTCTGGCATCAGCGCTGGCGAACCCACGAGCGCACCGCGCTGGCCAGCGCGTCGCCGGAAGCTCTATGCGCCCATCTGCCTCTACTGGAAAACCAGGTCAGCAACGTCTGGTCGATGGGTAAGGATGGCCGCTCCTACTGGCCCATCAAGCGCCAGGCCGCCACGGCGGATCGCATTGCCAACCACAAGGGACGCAATCCGCAAGAGCGCGCCTCCCTGAAAAAGCGTCTGCTGCGCAAGTGGATGAGCAAATGAACCTGTCCACCATCGAGGCGCTGGCTATCGCTTGGGCGCGAATCGCTGAAGAAGCAGAACTCCCAGCCGGCTACGAGGGCACGGCGACGCCAGAGGCGCATCGGGCCTGCGAGGTGATCCAGGAGCGGATTCGAGAGCACGTCGTCGCCACCAATGACATGCGGCTGTTCGGCCTGCTGCACCTGCTTGGGCAGGCGTCGCTGCGCATGGAGCAAGCGCTGTGGCCGGAAGAATATGCGCGGATGACCCGCGAGGTCGAGGAAGCTCTCCGAGAGGCCGACGACCCCAACGCCAAGTCGTACACCCACGAAGAAGTCATGCAGGCGATGCAGGAACGCATCGACCGAGCGCGAGACAAAGCCATGTTGATCGGCTGACGGAAATTTCGGCGGTTCCGGCTGATCCAAGAATCTTGGCGTGACCTTACCTCCGCTCTACCGCTGGGTGCCAGCCTCGGCGCACGCCTAACCACCCAACTCAGAAAGGAAAATAAGTTGGTAAAACGCATTCCCGTATCCGAGCTTCGTCTCGGCATGTACATCCACAAGCTCGCCGGCTCTTGGGTTCGACACCCATTCTGGCGCGGCAGCTTCCTGCTGACCGAGCCTCAGGATCTCTCTGCCATTCGAGAATGTGGCGTCGGGGAGGTCTGGGTCGACTTGGCCAAAAGCCAAGTCGACCCAGAGAGCCCAGAGAGCCCAGAGAGCCCAGAGAGCCCAGAGCCCAGAGCCCAGAGCCCAGAGCCCAGAGCCCAGAG
>NZ_WIVZ01000103.1:0-1084 GCF_009600325.1 Pseudomonas sp. FSL R10-2189 | reverse complement strand
CTCCTGATACTGATCTTGGTTTAGCGGCTCACGAATATTATCCTCTTTCGCTTTCTTAGCGGCTTTTTCTGAAGAAGCAAGCTCGCTAAAAAGATCACAACAAATATAACCAAGCTTTTTACTGCGGTCTTCAATTTCCTCCATAACACAACTCACAATTTTTTCGCAATAGTATTGCTCGCAATAAGTATATGCGTTAGAAAGAAAAATAATTTCATCGCTTAAAAATTTCAAACAAACATCTATATAAGTATGTATTTCTTTCAAGGAATCAAAATTTATCAATCCAGTTTTCTTAAAATCAAGATCCATGTGTTTGGCTAAAAAGAAAGGATCGATAACTTCTGCGACACAACTTTTATTCCCAAGAGATGCATAATAATTCATTGAATATCCGCCGATTTTATATATCACAACTGCCAGTTTATTAAATTTTATAGCTATGAATAGATAAACCTAAAAAACCATACGTTCACGTAAAGCCATCACTCGTGAAGCCGACAGATCACGAATATCCTCATTGTGAAAAATCAGGTGCGCTCGGTGCGGCTTGGTTTCCTCATCCCCAAGCTCCAAATCCTCCATTAGAAACTGATGCTTACCCTGGTAGGTCGCCGCGAGGTCAGCCGCCAAGCTGCGTGCGGCTTCTCCAGGCGTAACTATGGCCCAACCGATGATGTCAGACAGCTGTTCGGCTGGTGATCGCGGTGTCACGCCCTGAGCGGCGTTGCAGGCAAATTCGTTATAGAGCTGCGCGCCCAGTTCCGGATCGTCCGCAGGATTTCCCGGGCACAGCCGCGGCTCCCAGGGAAGCACGTAGGTCGATTGACCGAGAACGTCTTGCCGGACGTAGTCCGAGGGTTTGGCTAAACGCTGCATAAGGTTTGCTCCTAGGCGAAAATTGCATGGTAACGCAGCAGACTTTGGGCAGCTGAAACCTGCTTCCAGAGCCGCCTTAGCCGCTCTGATAAACCGCCGGCGAAGACGGCGGAAACAGCCGGACAGACACCACCCGAGCCCACGAGGGGGGTGAGGAAAAATGGCCCCCAGGCCGAATTTTTCCGTTCTGCCCTGGTGAAGCCCG
>NZ_WIVZ01000102.1:0-1162 GCF_009600325.1 Pseudomonas sp. FSL R10-2189 | reverse complement strand
GGCCTGCACGCAGTCGATCCCCACAAAACCCTGATCAGGGCTGTGCCCCGATACCCCGTTGAGAGTCAGCGAGCTGGTTTGTCGCCGTTGGGTGCGCGGCGATATCGGCGCTCTACTTCCCGCCAGTTGAAAGCCAACCGAGAACCGTCGTCTTCGCCTTCTTCAGCGCCGCCTCTCTTAACCAAATCCGAATCAGTTTCCTCATCGACACGGAGTACCTTTTTCAAAACGCCACCGGTTGCCACAAAGCGGCGCTTGTGGGATTGGCGCGTCAATTCCAAAAACCAATCAGGATCGTTTGTCATGTCAGACGGTTTAACGCTGTACTTCAGCGTTTCCGAAACCGCGCGTTGTAGCGCAGCCCCTCCCACCTCCGTCCCGGTCTCTGAGCTCCGATCTTTAATCGCTTGAACGTGCACACCGCTTGGCGAGATCGTCGGATCGCGCATGCATTCCTGCCAAATCTCAACCCAGCGGGCATGCTTAACGTATTTCGATCCAGACAGCATCGAAGGCGGGACCATCAGCAAAACGTGAAAATGCGGGTGCGCCTCCCCAATCGCACTCCGAGTTACCTCGGTAGTCCGTACCCAACCAATCACCGCTTTTAACTCTTTTCGCGCCTGGAGTCGGTTCCACCCGGCATTCATCGCCGTAAGAGTCGCTCCAAGCTCGCCTATGGGGCAATTGGGCACAGTCAGGGTCAGGAATAGCCAGCGAGCCTTAGGATGCTCTAGAACGATCTGAGGGAGAGATTGGTGAAACCGAGCCTGCCACATGAGCGAGCGCCTCCACTGACACACCGGGCAATGACGTACCCGGCAAAAGTACGCCGTACGCAAACGTAGGGCATTCACTGATGTTTCAGGGTTGAGAACCCAACCAAACAGCAATAACCCCCCACAGTCGGACATTCGAGCGGCGTAGCGCTCAAATTCTAGAGCGCTGGCATAAATCCCACCCACATCGTCAGATTGACCTCTGTGAATGTCCCACGGGACATCATTCGGACTGTAATCGGAAAGCCCGTCGCGGGGCTGTTCAAGCGCAATAATTTCGCTAGAATGGACAGACGTGGAAGCGGTAACGTTTTCCATGGAAAACCCTAGATATCTTGGACCTCGAAGACCCACGATTCTGGGGTTTTTCTTTTTACGCGTCA
>NZ_WIVZ01000101.1:0-1063 GCF_009600325.1 Pseudomonas sp. FSL R10-2189 | reverse complement strand
CTACAGGGCTCCAGCACAAGTCACGAACGACAATGACGTTGTTGCCGTCGCTGCTATGCAGGTCATTTTTTTTGAGCTGTTTTGCGATGTTTTCCATAACCACATCGGCGAGACGTTCTCTGTCGCATATTTTGTAAAACTGAGCCCACTTTAGAGTCATGAACTCATTTCCATTTTTACGAAGTAATTCATTTACTTCCGATGCGATGCTGCTTACTGCCTTGGACATATGACACCCCAAAATGATGCTTGCGCGATTTTTTTGGCGATTCTATATGCCACTAAAAAATAACCAACAGACTTCTTATGTATTTTTTGCGAGAGTTTTTAAAACGTATTTAAAATATCTTGCAGAATCCTTACAGACACCTTCGGGAAGAAGCATACAGGTGTGTTTGGATCATCAAAAATAGGCAATTAAGAGCCTCGATCGGGGCACGGGTACTTGTTCCCGTGCACTGATCGAGGAGACAAGCGCAGCGCGTCAGACCTGTGCAGCTCGAGCGCGAAGGTCCATAACCTGGCGCGCAGATAGCTTGTGTAGATCCTGGTTGGAAAAGACCAGGAGAACGCGGATCGCTTTGGTTTCTTCGTCCCAGAGCTCTAGGTCGCTCATAAGAAATTGATAATCACCCAGGTATGAGGCCGCCAGATCCCGCGAAAGGGTCCTGTAAGCCTCTCCAGGCGTTTTTAGTGCCGCATTCACTGCGTCGGCTACCGGATCGGTTGCGATGGCCATACCGCCGTTATGGGCCCTCTCAATGGCATGCTCGTTGTACTCAATCGAACCAGCATCAGGGTCGTCTGTGGGATTCCCAGGACAAAGCTTGTCCTCCCAGGGCAGCACGTACTGCGATCTGCCGAGGATGTCCTGCAGAACGTAATCAGAGGGTTTTGCTAGACGCTGCATTGGGCTGCTCCCAGGCGAAAATCGCATGGTAGCGCAGCCTGCTTTGGGCAGCTGAAAGCTGCCTCCAGAGCGGCCACAAGCCGCTCTGATAAACCGGCGTCGAAGACGACGGGAACAGCCAGACAGACGCCACCCGAGCCCACGAGACATCTC
>NZ_WIVZ01000100.1:0-1232 GCF_009600325.1 Pseudomonas sp. FSL R10-2189 | reverse complement strand
TTATCTGAAGCTTAGAAGCTTTTCTTGGAAGCATGGCATCAACCACTTCGTTGTCTAAAAGACAACTCGTCATCAGCTCTCGGCCTTAGAATCCCGGATTTACCTAAGATTCCAGCCTACCACCTTAAACTTGGACAACCAACGCCAAGCTGGCCTAGCCTTCTCCGTCCCTCCATCGCAATAACCAGAAGTACAGGAATATTAACCTGTTTTCCATCGACTACGCTTTTCAGCCTCGCCTTAGGGACCGACTAACCCTGCGTCGATTAACGTTGCGCAGGAAACCTTGGTCTTTCGGCGTGGGTGTTTTTCACACCCATTGTCGTTACTCATGTCAGCATTCGCACTTCTGATACCTCCAGCAAGCTTCTCAACTCACCTTCACAGGCTTACAGAACGCTCCTCTACCGCATCACCTAAGTGATACCCGTAGCTTCGGTGTATGGTTTGAGCCCCGTTAAATCTTCCGCGCAGGCCGACTCGACTAGTGAGCTATTACGCTTTCTTTAAAGGGTGGCTGCTTCTAAGCCAACCTCCTAGCTGTCTAAGCCTTCCCACATCGTTTCCCACTTAACCATAACTTTGGGACCTTAGCTGACGGTCTGGGTTGTTTCCCTTTTCACGACGGACGTTAGCACCCGCCGTGTGTCTCCCATGCTCGGCACTTGTAGGTATTCGGAGTTTGCATCGGTTTGGTAAGTCGGGATGACCCCCTAGCCGAAACAGTGCTCTACCCCCTACAGTGATACATGAGGCGCTACCTAAATAGCTTTCGAGGAGAACCAGCTATCTCCGAGCTTGATTAGCCTTTCACTCCGATCCACAGGTCATCCGCTAACTTTTCAACGGTAGTCGGTTCGGTCCTCCAGTTAGTGTTACCCAACCTTCAACCTGCCCATGGATAGATCGCCCGGTTTCGGGTCTATTCCCAGCGACTAGACGCCCTATTAAGACTCGCTTTCGCTACGCCTCCCCTATTCGGTTAAGCTTGCCACTGAAAATAAGTCGCTGACCCATTATACAAAAGGTACGCAGTCACCTAACAAAGTAGGCTCCCACTGCTTGTACGCATACGGTTTCAGGATCTATTTCACTCCCCTCTCCGGGGTTCTTTTCGCCTTTCCCTCACGGTACTAGTTCACTATCGGTCAGTCAGTAGTATTTAGCCTTGGAGGATGGTCCCCCCATATTCAGACAAAGTTTCTCGTGCTCCGTCCTACTCGATTTCACTG